>JAYUAH010000054.1:0-6174 GCA_043741415.1 Betaproteobacteria bacterium | reverse complement strand
CGGATTTTGCACTGCTGCAAAAGCGTTGGGACGTTTTTGATTTTGACCTGACAACCCAACGGCAACGCGGCTCGGAGTCCCCGGGCAGTGAGCTGATGGATCGTTACGGGTCTAAGTCGGCCGACACCCAAGGCTCGAGCAATATGAGCGGTGTGCGCGATGAAAACGTAGACTACTTGCTGCAGTTGGCCGTGGCGTCAAAAACACGGCCCGAACTGGTGGCCAGGCTCAGGGCGTTAGACCGCGTATTACGACATGGTCATTATGTCGTGCCGCAATGGTACGCGGAAGGGTTTCGTGTCGCCTACCGCGGCGGCAAGTTTGAGCGGCCTGCCGTAGCGCCGGACTATTACGAACCTTCGAACTGGGTGTTGCGAACCTGGTGGAGCAAACAGTAGCCATGTGGTCTTACATACTCAAGCGCCTGTTGCTGATGATTCCGACACTGTTCGGCATACTGCTGATCACGTTCGCCATTATTCAATTTGTGCCGGGTGGCCCGGTCGAGCAGATGGTGGCTCAGCTTCAGGGGCGCGATGCGGGCGGCGAGGTGGGTGCGGCGGCCTCCGAAGGGGCTTATCGCGGACGGCAAGGTGTGGATGCGGCCAAGGTCGAGGAAATCAAGAAGCTGTATGGTTTCGATAAACCCGCGCACGAACGGTTTTTCCAAATGCTGGGGCAGTTTGCGCGGTTCGACCTGGGGAAGAGCTTCTTCCATAACAAGGATGTGTGGCAGTTGATCAAGGAAAAATTGCCGGTATCCATTACGCTGGGCTTGTGGACATTTTTACTGACCTATCTCATTTCGGTGCCGCTGGGCATAGCCAAGGCAGTGCGCGCCGGCACGCCGTTCGATACCACCACCACATTTGTGGTTCTGCTGGGGTATGCAATTCCCAGCTTTGTATTGGGTGTTGTGCTGCTGGTGTACTTTGCCGGCGGCACCTTTGTGCAGTGGTTTCCGCTGCGCGGTATTACCTCAACCAACTGGGCAGAGCTCGGCACGTCTGCCAAGATTACGGATTATCTCTGGCACATTGCATTGCCGGTCACGGCGATGGTGTTGGGTGGATTTGCGGTCATCACCATACTGACCAAGAACTCGGTACTGGAAGAAATCCGCAAGCAATACGTGCTCACGGCGCGTGCCAAAGGTGTAGCAGAGCGCGACGTGTTGTGGAAGCACGTGTTTCGCAATGCGATGATCCCCATTATGACCGGCTTTCCGGCTGCTTTTCTCGGCGCTTTTTTTGGGCAATCTTTGCTTATCGAAACCTTGTTTTCGCTCGATGGCCTCGGCTTGCTTTCCTATGAGTCGGTGATTCGCCGCGATTACCCAGTCGTGTTCGGCAGCCTCTATATGTTCACGATCATCGGCCTGCTGGCTCATTTGCTCAGAGATTTAAGTTACCTGTGGGTCGACCCCAGAGTGAAGTTCGATTGATATGGCAGCCACATTGACCACTGATGTGAACCGTTCAGTCTCTGCAGCGACTGCGAGTCCAGGCCGTCGTGCGTGGCGGCGGTTTCGCAGCAATCGGCTCGGCTATTGGAGCCTGATTATTTTTGCGCTGCTATTTGGCATGAGCTTGATCGCGGAAGTGCTGTCGAACGACAAGCCGCTGGTCGCGCGTTACAACGGGCACTGGTATTTCCCGGTCATTCAGACACTGCCGGAAACCACTTTCGACGGCGATTTTCCGACGCCGACCGACTATCTTGATCCGCAGATCCGAGAGAACTTTTCCAAACCTGGCAACTTCGCGCTCTATCCGCCCAATCCGTACCACTACAAGACGATCAATTATTTTGCGAAAAGTCCGAACCCCTCAGCGCCTGATCGCGCAAATTTTCTGGGCACGGACGACAAAGGGCGCGATTTGTTGGCGCGGCTGCTGTACGGCTTTCGGATTTCAGTATTTTTTGCACTGATCGTCGCGGCGGTTTGCACGGTGCTGGGCGTGTTGTATGGCGCGATTCAAGGCTACCTCGCAGGCTGGACCGACATCGCCATGGAGCGCGTGAAAGAGATTTGGTCGGCGATGCCGGCACTCTATATGCTGATCATTTTTTCGGCATTATTCGCGCCGAGCTTTGGGCTGCTGGTGATTTTGCTGTCGATGTTCGGCTGGTTGGGATTATCCAACTACGTGCGGGCCGAGTTTCTGAAAAACCGTACGCTGGATTACGTGCGTGCCGCGAGAGCGTTGGGGCAGAGCAATCGCCAAATCATGTGGCGGCACATATTGCCCAACAGTCTCACCCCCGTGGTGACGTTGATTCCCTTCGAGATGGCGGGCGCCATCGGGTCGTTGACCAGTCTTGACTTCCTTGGGTTAGGCGTGCCGCCTGGAACGCCGAGCCTCGGCGAATTGCTTAACCAAGGTAAAGAAAATCTAGACGCGTGGTGGATTTCTATCACCACTTTCAGTGTGCTGGTGATTATGCTGCTGCTACTGATTCTCATCGGCGACGCACTGCGCGACGCGCTTGATCCGCGCAAAGTGCTGGAGGGTGACGCACCATGAGCTTGCTCGAGGTGCGCAATCTCAGCATCGATTTCGGTGCGCGCCGCGTGGTCGACCGTGTGTCATTTTCGCTCGATGCCGGCGAGAAGCTGGCGCTGGTGGGTGAATCCGGCTCCGGCAAAACGGTTACCGCGTTGTCGCTGCTGCGATTGGTGGAAGCCGCGCGACTGAGCGGTGAAATTATTTTCGACGGCAAGCCCGTGCTGCAAATGGCCGAGGCGGCGCTGCAGGCCATGCGCGGGCGCGACATCGCAGTGATTTTTCAGGAGCCGATGACGGCGCTGAATCCGATCTATCCGGTGGGCCGGCAGATCGCGGAGTCGCTGCAATTACACATGGGCATGAGCGCGACGCAGGCGCAGGCGGGTGCAGTAGCTGCGCTGGCGCGTGTGGGCATCACCGAACCCGACGTGCGTGCGCGTAGCTACCCGCATCAACTGTCGGGCGGACAGCGCCAGCGTGCGGTGATTGCGATGGCGCTGGCGTGTAATCCGCGGCTGTTGATTGCGGATGAACCGACTACCGCGCTCGATGTGTCAATACGCATGCAAGTAATTGATTTAATTGATAAATTACGTTCAGAGTCAGGCATGGCGTTGTTGCTGATTACGCATGATCTGAATCTGGTGCGACGTTATGCCGATCGGGTAGCGGTGATGGAGCGCGGCGTGATTGTGGAGCAGGGGCCGACCGCCGATGTGACACAACACCCGCAACACGCGTATACGCAAAAGCTGCTGCATAGCCGCCCGCTGCGCGTGGTGTCGCCGCCGGGGGAAGGTTGTGTGGTGTCCGCCAAGCGTGTGCAAGTGGACTACCCGACGCGTTTGCCGGGTTTCAAAGGCTGGTTCAAAAAAGGTAAGTTCACCGCGGTGCAAGCGGTCGATTTTGAACTCGCACCCGGCGAGACGCTGGGCGTGATCGGCGAATCCGGTTCCGGCAAGACCACGCTGGCGCTGGGCGTGTTGAATCTGATTGCGGCGCAGGGCGACATCCACATCGGCGGCAAGCCGTGGCTGGGTGCGGATGCGCAGCAGCGCCGCGAATTGCGTCGCTCGATACAAGTGGTGTTTCAGGATCCGTTATCGTCGCTGTCGCCGCGGCTCACGGTGGAATCTATTGTCGGCGAAGGTCTGGAAATTCACGAGCCCACGCTGAATGACGCGCAACGCCGTGAGCGCGTGATGCAGGCGCTGCACGACGTGGGTTTGAGTGAAAACGGCGCGGTGGAACCGCTGTTCGCGCGCTATCCGCATGAGTTCTCCGGCGGGCAGCGCCAGCGCATCGCCATCGCGCGCGCGTTGATTGTGCGGCCGCAGGTGGTGGTGCTGGATGAGCCCACCAGCGCGCTCGATGTCACCATACAAAAGCAGGTGCTGGAGTTGCTGGGTGCGTTACAGCGCAAGTACGGCCTGAGCTACATTCTGGTCACCCACGACATCGATGTGGTGCGTGCGATGGCGCATCGCGTGCTGGTGATGAAAGACAGCCGCGTGGTGGAAAGCGGCGCGTTCGATGATATTGTCACGCGTCCGCAATCGGAGTACACGCGTATCCTGGTGCAGGCCGGCATGGCGTGAGGGCTCGCGCGAGCGCTAGAGCACAATAAAAAACACAATAAAAAAGGGGCGCTGCTGCGCCCCTTTTTTATTCTGTGATGAGCTGCCGGGTCAATGACGCTTGCTCTTCGCCGGTGCGGCTTGCACGGCGACCTTCTGCGGCGCCGGCTTGGCCGTCCATTTCACCACGCGCGCCGCCGGCGCCATCGCAACATGAGCAACGTGATGCTTTGCCGCCGCGCTGGCGCGTACGGGTAAGGCGACCTGGCGCACCGGCACCGCCATCACCACTGTGCGCCGTACACCGCCGCGCATCATCGCGACTTTTTGCATCACCGTGCGCGTGATGACGGGGCGGGTCGCTGCTTCGGCCAGTGTCATTGCCACGGGGATGTCATCCAGCGCCGGCTGCAAGTCGCTACGGTTCGGCACCATCAGAGTCTGGCCGGTGGCGATGCGGCGGCGGCCGCCGATGCCATTCAAACTGTTCAGTTCGTCGACCGATGTGGCGTAGAGCGCGGCAATGGTTTCGGGCCGCTCACCAGCGCGTACATGGTGCGTTTTCATGGACACCAGCGGCTTGTCTTCGTTTTGACTCAGGTTCGTCATGAAGGCCGCCACTTTATGTTTGGGCAGCAAGAGGGTCTCGGCGCTATCGCTGTTGATCACCCGCTTGTTGTGTGCCGGATTCAGGAATTTGAATTCATCAAGCGTCATGTCGGCGAACTGGGCGGCGCGCGTAACATCGATATGGCGTTTGACGGTGATCACTTCGAAATACGGTTCGTTGGGCACGTGCGCGAGCGTGAGGCCGAAGCGTGCGGGATTGGCGATGATGTTTTTTACCGCCAGCAGCTTGGGCACATAGTTGCGCGTTTCCGCCGGCATGTTTTCGAGACTGCGGTAATCGGTGGGCAGGCCTTTGGCCTGATTGCGCTCAATGGCGCGCTGCACGGCGCCTTCGCCCCAGTTGTAGGCGGCGAGTGCCAGTTCCCAGTCGTTGAACATGCCATACAGGGTTTGCAGATAATCCAGCGCGGCACCGGTGGCGGCAATCACATCGCGGCGGCCGTCGTACCACCAGTTTTGTTTGAGACCGTAATTTTTGCCGGTGGAGGGAATGAATTGCCAGATGCCGGATGCATGAGCGCTGGAATAGGCCACCGGGTTGTAGGCCGATTCGATCATCGGCAGCAAGGCGATTTCCAGCGGCATGCCGCGGCGCTCGACTTCGCCGGCGATGTGATACAGAAAGTGGCTGCTGTTCTGGATCATTTGCGCGAAATAATCCGCGCGGCTCGCATAGTAATTTTCCCAGTCGCTCACCAATGACGAGTCGACCGCCCGCATCTGGAAGCCGTTACGCACGCGCTGCCAGACATCGCGCGGGGCGCCCGCGCCAGCCGCTGCAGCCGCCGACGTTGAGGCAGCGGGCGCGCGTGGCGCGGTCGCGGCGCGGCGCGGCGTTGCGGCGCGGCGTGGTGTTTCGAGTGTCACTTGTTGGGTGGCGAGTTCGACGTGCTCGACCGGTAGTGCGGCTTGGGGCAGTAGCGTGGGTTCAGGCGGCTTGGGCGCCGGCGTGGTGTTCACCGCGGGTGTCGGCCATTGCTTGGCGAGAGTGTCGTCGCCGGCGATGTAAGTGCCTGAGGTCTGCGCGCATCCAGCGCTGATTAATGTTAAAGCCAATAAAATCTCTGTCCTGCGCCCAGGTCTTATCATCTTATCCACTCCCTCTGATTAACCGCCGAATGGTAGCGGCTGAAGAAGCTGCCGTCAAGTAAAAAAATTGTTTAAAAACAAATACTTACGATATGACTTTCGCGTGCCGGCGCAATTGCTGTCACGGATTAGACAAACTCAAAAATTATTTTTCCAATCGCGTATGGCGGCGAGCACGCTGACAGGATCGGTCAGCGGCTTGCCGGCGCGCCGGCTCGCGCTGGCGATGATGTCCGCTTCGCTGCAGCGGACAAACGGATTGGTCGCGCGTTCCAGACCGATGGTGGAGGGCACTGTGGGCAAATCCACTTCGCGCTGCGCACGCGCACGCGCGTCCCACTCGACCAGGGCGTTGTTGGCAGGCTCGG
>JAYUAH010000053.1:0-14022 GCA_043741415.1 Betaproteobacteria bacterium | reverse complement strand
AGAAATCCTGCAGCAGTCTAGGGGAGGCTACGAAACCGAGGGAAGGATACGGTAAGGCCCCGCAAATACAAACACAGTAATATCAAATAAAATCAAATACTTACTGAAAATTCGCTAGTCCAACTTCGCCCCACTCTCCTTCAAAACCTTCGCCCACTTCGTCACATCAGCCTTGAGAAACTCGCGGAATTTCTCCGGCGTGTTGGTCACGACCTCGGCGCCTTCCGAGCTGACCTGATCACGAAACGACGGTTGCTGCACGACGCGCAAGATTTCGGTATGCAGCGTGCTGAGTATCGGCGCCGGCAGGCCCGCAGGGGCGAGCAGGCCGTACCAGCCGACCACTTCAAAGCCGGGCAGCGCCTCACTCATGGTGGGCACCTGCGGCATGCCCGGCACGCGCTTGAGGGACGTCACCGCCACGGCCTTCAAACGCCCGCCGCGCAGATACGCCTGCGCAGTCTGCATGCCGGTGAAGTTGAACTGATAGCTGTTGGCAGCGAGATCGATGAGCGCCGCGCTGGAGCTTTTGTAGGGTATGTGCTGCGCCTTGACGCCGGTCATCATCTTGTAGAGTTCGCCGGCTAAATGGCCGCCGCTGCCGTTGCCCGCCGAACCGAAATTGAGCGCGCCTTTAAAATTTTTCGTCCAGTCGATGAATTCGCGCACGCTGTTCACGGGTGCTGCGGGATGGACCACCAGCACCAGCGCCGCCTCGGTGACCTGTGTAATGGGTGTGAAGTCATCGACAGTGCGGTACGGCAATTTCGGCACCAGGCTCGCATTCACCGTGTGCTGCGTGTAGGTCATGAATAGCGTGTAGCCATCCGGCGGCGCCTTGGCCGCGAGTTCCGCCGCGATCACGCCACCGCCACCGGCACGATTGTCGACGACGATCTGCTTCTTGAACACCTCCGACAAACCCGCGCCGATTCGGCGCGACAGAATATCGGGCGTGCCGCCCGGCGCGCCCACCGAGATTAGGCGTATCGGCCGCTCGGGAAAGGCTGCCGCGGCGCCGTGACTTAGCGCTATGGCGCCAGCGAATACACAAAGACTGAATGCGTGCCGCTGCGGCAGCGCACTGCACAGAAATCGGTTCAAAGTCATGGTCAAACCAGAAAGTCCGGAAGATATTTTCCAGTGTTGATCATAGCCTCGATGCCGAAGATTTGCATGCGGCGGGATACGCTACGCTCCTCCCGCCCTACGGTCTAATACCAACCGCGATGCCACCCATAGCGCGAATGCCGATAGCCCCAGCCATAGCGCGGGTGATGAGCCCACACATAACCCGGCGCGGGAACAGCATAGGTTGGCGCGACATAAACGACGCCTGCCGGCACCACGACTTCGGGTGGCGCAACCACAACGCGCGCCGGGGTCACTATACAACCGGCGAGTGCCATCGATAACCCCGCTGCCAATGCAATTCGCTTCATATCGGACCTCCAAGTGTTTCAATCGGGAAAAAGATACGCCTGCTTTCTGGCGTTGATCCTACACTGAGATAACGTCCGGTCAAACGAATGAACCGACAAAAACACAGTTTGTTACGTTTAATTACAAACGGCAATGCTGCGCGATCGGCCTTAACGGCGCCAGCGGGTCCGGCCCACCTGCATCTTTTCCGGCGCACAGGGAGCCCAGGCGCTTGCATCCATATGCCCCTGTTAAGGCCCGCGCACGCTCGCGATAATGATTGTGGGAGCGACGCATTGCAGCGCTCACTGCAGCGCTCACTGTGGTTTAATGCCAGCCGCCACCGCCACTTCTTTCCAGCGCGCGATTTCGTGACGCACCAGCGCGGCAAATGCTTCGGGCGGATCGCCGCTGGGTTCGCCGCCGATGTCAATGAGGCGCTTGCGCGTGTCGGGGTTTTGCAGTACCGCAGCTACGTCGTCACGGATGCGCTTCACGATCTCGCGCGGCGTGCCACGCGGCGCGAACAGCCCGAACCAGGTATCGGCGTCGTAGCCGGGTACATCGGTCATGATCAAGGGCACGCCGGGAAACGCCTCCGATGCTGATGTCATGCCGAGCATGCGCATGCGGCCACTGCGCACCGCGCCCTGCACCGAACTTACCGCGCCGATCGCCAAATGCACGTGCCCGCCCATGGCGTCGATCATCATCGGCCCCGCGCCCTTGTAGGGCACGCTTTCGATTTTCACCTTGGCCAGCAGGTTGAACAGGTAACTGGGTAGCGAGGTACCGGCGTTGGCCATATTGATTTGCCCGGGCCGCGCGCGCGCGAGTGCCACCAACTCGCGGATGCTTTTCACGGGCAGCGAGGGGTGCGCCACGATCACCTGCGGCGAGCGCGTGATGCGCGTGATCGGCACCAAGTCGGTGAGCGAATCGAACGGCAGTTTCGCGAACATCGCCGGACTCTGGGAGAATTGCGTGGAGGTAATCAGCAGTGTGTGGCCATCCGGCGGACTTTTTGCCACCACATCAGTACCGAGCACGGTGGCCGCACCCGGACGCGGCTCAATGATAACTTGCTGCTTCCAGCGTTCGGTCAGCGGCGGCGCGATAATGCGCCCGTTGGCGTCGCTGCTGCCGCCGACCGCAAACGGGATCACAAAGCGCACGATTTTTGCGGGAAACGCCTGTCCTGAGACGGTCGAAGGGACGGGGTCGGTGGGGTGCTGCGCGTGGCTGGGCCGCACTACAGCCAGAGCAAGCAAGGTGATGGTGCTGAACGCGATGGCAGTACGCATGGCCGACCTTCCGCACATCAGGGTGATGGTCGGCAGATTATTACGCGGTAGCGATGTAATGTCGATGCTTACGCCACGCGGCAGCGTGAAAGTGAGCGTAGCGGACAGTATGGTCCTACGGCAGTGCGTGCGCGGGCCAGCGCCGCACGCAGCGCGAAATTAGTCGGGGTTCGACTCGGTTTTGGCCGGCGCGTGCGACTTGGGCTTGCGGCCGGGGGCGGCTTGCGGGATGTAGCCGGAGATGCGGCACAGTATGCCATCGATTTCTTTGCCATCCTGATAGCGAATCGAGCGGCACACCATAATGGCACCACGTGCATGCAAATCAGTCACGCTGCTGCGCACATTGGCGATTGACAGCCCAGTGGCAGCCGCGATTTCGGTGTCGAGTTTTTCGCCGGTGTTTTTCAGGTAGTCGAGGATGGCTTGCATTTCGAAAGTCTCGTCTCAGGGTCGGTGGTGTTGGGCCGCGCGGATTGTTGAAAGCAGCGGCGCCGGGGGGGCGAATGATACCGTAGTTCGGGTGTTTTGCCTAAAAAAGCGGCAACGCACTGCCTTGCGAACCGCATCATAGCTTCACGAAATAATTTAAAACTGTTAAAAAAACAAATACTTACGACAAATTTCCCATGGCGCAGCCAAGCCCAACGCACCTGTGGCGTTGTGCACAAAGTGGACTATCAGCGCAGGATCTAAGGCTGCAACGCCCGATACAAAAATGGCAGGCTCACGTCCATTCGGTAATCGACGTCGGAGTGATTGTCGTCGAACTCCTCATACGTGTGACGCACGCCCGCCGCCGCCAGGCGCCTGGACAAAATGCGCGAGCCGTAATGAATGTGATACTGGTCGCGCCAGCCGCAGTCAATGTAAATACCGCGCAGCGATTTAAGATTCGCGCGGTATTTCAAAACCAGGTTGATCGGATCATGTGTGCGCCACTGTTGCCAGCGGCCTTCGATCACCTCGCCCGACTCCAGATTGAACGGCACTCTGAATCCCAGCGGTGCTTTAGGATCTGGATCGTAGGTCGCCGCCATACAGATATTCATCATGCAGTGGCCTTCGGCGGACGAAAGCTTTTCTTTTTTCCACGCCTGCGCGAGAAAACGCTGGATGCGCCCGTCATCGAGTCCTTGCGCGAGCCCTTTGCGCGTTGATTCGCGCAACACATGGTAAGCGCCCGCTTTGCGTTTCGGCGCGCGATGTTTGGCCAGCTCGTTGATGGTGTTCGGCCAATCGTGCCAGTAGACGAAATCGAAATAAGCATCGCCGGAGTGATCGGCAATCGCGCCCCAGTATTTGGCGTACTGCATACCGTGAATCATCGAGCCATAACCACCCGATGATTTACCGAAACAACCGCGATGCTCGCGGCTGGCCAGCGTGCGGAATTCGCGATCCACAAACGGAATGATTTCGCGTGTGAGGTAATCCGCGTAGTTGCCGATGGCCGACGAGTTGATGTACTGATTGCCACCCAGCGCCGTAAAGCAATCCGGGAACACAATAATCGCCGGGCCCATTTTTTTCTCGTGGATCAGCCGCGCGGCGCGCTCCGGCACGTTATCGCCGAAGGGTTTCCAGCTCGTATGCGACAGGCCCGAGCCGGTGAAGCCCACCAAATCGTAGAGCACCGGAAAGCGCCGCCTACCTACACCGTCATACTGTGGTGGCAACCACACCGCGACCTTGCGCACATGCGGATCGCCGAGCGGATTGCCTTTGAGGATTTTTGACGTGTGCTCCAGCACTGCCAGAGTGCCGGCGGGGCCCTTCGGACGTTTTAGAGCCATAGGCAAAGTTATCCTTGCGTAGGATGGGTGGAGCGTAGCGCAACCCATCGTTCGTATTCGATCCGTTGTGATGGGTTTCGCGACGCTCCACCCATCCTACGGAACTGCAATACGGCGAACTTTACACTACACGTGCCGCACCGTGATACAGCCGCACCACGTGCTCGGCCTCGGCAAAAAACAACCAACGCTCAGCCAGTAGTCCGAGCAGGCAAATCACCGCTGCGGCAGTGAGTACAGCAGTGCTGGTTTTGCCGCCCGCCAGCAACACCAGCGGCAACAAAAAACCTGCGACGAAAACGACCACGCGTAACGCCCGCGCGCGTCCACGCGCCAGTACAAAATAAAATTCGTACGTGAGAAAGTTGCCGTGGGTATGCCCGACGTCGAGCAGGCGTATGGTCTTGGCACCGAGCGGCAGCGCGCTATTCACCGTGTGATGCACTTTCGGCGCACCGAACTGAAAATAGTAAATCGCTTTCAGCAATAAGGCTGCAAGCAACAATCCTACGACTAGCGTTACCTTGCCTGAAACTGGGCCGAAGTAATGCGCAATCAGCGGTAATCCAACCAGCGCGCCTGAGTAAAGCCCCAGCAACACATAAGCTGCAGGCACCAGTGGCGAGTGCCAGCGCGGTATGGTTTTGAGGCAGGCGTAAATCATGCCGGTGCAGTACAGCACGCCGAGGGCCAGCGCCGCGAGCACCAGCCCGACGATCTTGGCGTCAGGTCCGAGCCACGCATATAACGCCGCTACGGGATACAGCGCCACTGCCAGCACACCCTCACGCGACAGCCATGATGTGCCGATACGCGAAAACGCACGCCACGCGTTTTTTGGATTCGCCAGGTGCAGCGTCGACGAAATCAGGCCCGCCGTGGTCAACGCCATGCCCAGCGCCAGCACCGGCAATATCGCTTCGGCAGGCACGCCACCCGCTACACCCGTGGTCATCAGAAACACCAGCCACACCAGCAGGCCCAAACCCGCGCCGGAACTGACGGTAAAGAATATGACGGAAAGCGCAGGCCGCAATTCAAACTGCCTTCACGGCGCCGACCCACTTGTGCAGCAATTCGGTGAGTGATTTTTTGGGATGCGCGTCGGCATCCACTTCAATCTGCGGTGCTACACGCGGCGCGAGATACTGATTCACCGGTTTGTAGCCGAGTTCGTCCAACATCGGCGCCATGCCGCGCGACGCAGAACCCTTCGACACCGCCGACTGTGGATCGTCAAAGTCGCCGAACAGCCGCGCATGGGTCGGGCACGCCAACACGCACGCGGGTTGGCGGTCTGCTTCGGGCAATCGCTCGTCGTAAATACGATCCACACACAACGTGCATTTTTTCATTACACCGGCTGTTTGATCGAGCTCGCGCGCGCCGTACGGACACGCCCAAGCGCAGTAATTGCAGCCCATGCATTTTTCCGGATCGACCAGCACAATGCCGTCATCGCGTTTGTACGAAGCACCGGTCGGGCATACGGTCACGCAGGCGGCTTCTTCGCAATGCAGGCAGGACATCGGCACGTTGACCGTTTTCGAATCGGGATAGTCGCCGTACTCGAAATTGCGGATACGATTGAGCCACACGCCCGAGGCTTCTTTGCCGTACGGATCGTAATCCGGCAGCGGCCCGGCCATCAGCGACTCGCCGTTCCACTCTTTGCAGGCGACGGCGCAGGCGTGGCAGCCGACGCAGGTATCAAGATCAATGGTTAGGCCGAGTCTCATGGAGCGCTTTCGTTGTTATTGCGCTTCGTGTAATTCATGACGCTGGGTGCCGCTCCAGAAATTTCCCTCATCCCCGGCCCTTCTCCCGCAGGGAGAAGGGCGATTTCTTCCCTCTCCCTTCGGGAGAGGTGTCGAGGGTGAGGGAGGGGGTTGCCGTGAGTTGTTCCATTCTCATTAAACTGCGGCCAAACACCAATTTCGCCCGGCGCCGCCTTGGTGATTTTCACTTTCAGGTCGTACCACGCCGCCTGTCCGGTGATCGGATCGCTGTTGGTCAGCGTGCGCTCCCCCGGGTGTGACGGTAAATGCTCGCTGATCAAATGGTTGAGCAAAAACCCATGCGTCGATTCGCTCGCGCCCGCCTCAATCCCCCACGTGCCGCTCTTTTTGCCGATGGCGTTCCACGTCCACACGGTATTCGCTTCCACGCCTGCCATGGTTTTGAGTTGGCAGCGGATTTTGCCGAGGCGCGATTCCACCCACACCCAATCCAGCGATTGCAACCCACACTCGCGCGCCGTGCCTTCGTTCATGTACAGAAAATTGCTCGCCATGATCTGGCGTAGCCACACGTTTTGCGTATCCCACGAGTGATACATCGCCATCGGCCGCTGCGTAATAGCGTGAAACGGGTACGCCGCGTCATCGCCGCCCGCGCCGTCGAGCGCGGGATACCAATCTGGCAACGGATCGAAATGTTTTGTAAGGCGCGCTTTGTCCTGCGCCTCGGTGGGCTGCGGGCCGTCGTACAAACCCTGTCCCGCGAGGCGGAATTTTTGCAGCGGCTCGGAATAAATCTGCATGATGATGGGCTCGACTTTCAGAATGAACATCGCGTCCAGCGCCTTTTTTTGATAATCGAGATTCCAGTGGCGCATCCATTGTTCGTTCGGCGCCCAGTGGTGCGTGAAGAACGCGCCGTTGTCGATGTAGCGCTGCCATTGATCCGGATTGGGTTCGCCGCGCAGCGATTTGCTGCCGTCCTTGCCGCGCCAGCCCGCAAGAAAGCCGATGCCGGGCGCGCGCTCGTAGTTGACGATGAAATCCGTATAGTTCTTGAAACGCAGTTTGCCATCCGGCCGTGTGAATGCGGTGAACTTCATGCGGCCTGCCAAGTCCACCAGCACGTCCTGCCACGGCCGCACGTCGCGATTGAGCGCAACGATAGGGTGACGTATCGCATCGGCCACGGTGTCCACTTCGGAAATCGGTCGATCCAGCAGCGAAATCGCGTCGTGGCGTTCGAGGTAGGTGGTATCCGGCAACACCAGGTCGGCGAAGCGCACGGTTTCCGAATCAAACGCATCGGCCACCACCAGAAACGGAATCTTGTATTCGCCCGCGTTGGGGCCGCTGTCGTGTTTGGCGCGCAGCATGTCCTGCACGCCCAACGTGTTCATGGTCGAGTTCCACGCCATATTCGCCATGAATAAAATCAGCGTATCAATCGCATACGGATCGGCGTTTACCGCATTGGTAATCACCATATGCATCGCGCCGTGAGCAGCCAGTGGCGATTCCCACGAGTACGCGTGATCGATGCGCAGCGGCTTGCCGTCGGCGTCGATGGCCAGATCTTCAGGCCGTGTGGGAAACCCCAGTGGCAGCCGTGCCAGCGGCGTGTTCTTCGCGTTGATGATAATCGGATCGTTTTCCGGCAACTGTGGCGGCGGCACGGCTTTGGGAAACGGCGCGCGCGCCCGAAAATTACCCGGCCCTTCCAGCGCGCCCAGCAGCATTTGGATCAGGTGCAGCGCGCGGCAGGTCTGAAAGCCGTTCGAGTGCGCGGAGATGCCGCGCATCGCGTACATCGATACTGGGCGCCCCACGACTTTGTCATGCACCGTGCCCCACACATCGGTCCACTGCACCGGAATTTCGATGGTTTCCTTGAACGCTATGGTGGCCATTTCCAGTGCGAGACGTTCGATTACCTCCGCCGAAACACCGCAGCGCGCGGCTACCGCTTCCGGCGCATAACGCTCGTCCATGTAACGTTCTGCCGCGAGCGTTAGCACGGTGCGCACGCGCGTGCCGTCGGGCGCGGTGAATTCACCGAACAACGCAGGCTCCACATCTGCACCCAAGCCGCTGACCAGTTGGCCGCTGCGAGCGTCATGCACCAGCGGCTGGCCGTCGGCATCGCGCAAAAACAAACCATCGCGCGAGGTGCCCGGCGCGTCGAACACCAGCCACGGCGAGTTGGTATAACGCGCGAGAAATGGTGCATCAAACAACTCGCGCGCGAGCAGCACATGCACAATCGCCAGCGCCAGCAGCCCATCGGTGCCGGGGCGTATCGGCACCCACTGATCGGCAATCGCCGAATAGCCGGTACGCACCGGATTGATCGACACAAATTTCGCGCCGCTCTTTTTGAGTTTATCCAGCCCGATTTTGATCGGGTTCGACGCGTGATCTTCCGCCACGCCCCACAGCACAAAATACTTGGTGCGATCCCAATCCGGCGCGCCGAATTCCCAGAACGAATAGCCGATGGAATAGAGCCCCGCCGCCGCCATATTCACCGAACAAAACCCGCCGTGCGCCGCCCAGTTGGGCGTGCCGAATTGCTGTGCCCACAAGCCGGTCAACGCCTGCATCTGATCGCGGCCGGTGAAAAACGCGAGCTTTTTCGGATCGGTCGCGCGAATGTGCGCGAGGCGCTGGGTCAGCATATCCAGCGCGTCGTCCCACGAGATTGGCACAAACTCGCCTGCGCCGCGCTCACTGCCGGGTTTGCGCAGCATCGGTCCAGTGAGCTTCGCTTTCGAGTTCTGCTTCATGATGCCGGCGGAACCCTTGGCGCACAGCACGCCCTGATTCACCGGATGCTTGCGATTGCCCTTGATGAAGCGCACGCGGCCATCTTGCAGCGTGACTTCGATACCGCAGCGGCAAGCGCACATATAGCACGTAGTGCACTTCACCTCTTGCTGCGAAACATCCTCGAACTGGATGGGCTGATTGCGAGTTTTGATCAATGCGTGCCTGCGGAACGTCGAAAATTCAGGAATGTCAGTGCCCGGAAGCAACCCGGACGATACTTATACCCTTATACCAAAGCGGAATGATCTTATGCGGTTTTGTAATGAGCCTAAAATGTACTGCGCCATCGCGCCAGGGTCAAACACTGTGGTGGCGAGGTCGTGCATGCGGATGGGGGTTCGGCAATGCAGCGGGGGTCAAGGTGAGCGGTATCGCGATTTGTGGTTTAGACATGTTGCGCGGCGCGCAGCTATATTCATTGTCACGCGCCTCCTTCATTTCTGTGATGCGTTTTGTTCCTGTGTCATCTCGCCTTGCCGAGCTAAGAATAAAACACAATAAAAACAAATACTTACAGTCGTCGACATCAATTGTTCAGAACAAGCCCTGGGGTCGCGTTAGCATAAACACCCGACGCAATTTCAGCGCGATCAACAGAAGGGGAAATCATGCACACTCAGCTCATTCGCCTACTCGCCGTATGCGCCGTAGCCGCCGGCCTTGGGAGTTGCGCAACGAATTCCCCGCCGCTCAGCGGCGTGCAGCGTCTTTATGTTTTTAACTGCGGCGAATCCACCGTCGCCGATATGTCGCGCTGGACGCCCGGTGTGAGCGTCGGCAAGCCCGGTGAATTCAGCGCCAACTGTTACCTGATCCAGCACGCGCGCGGCTGGATGATGTTCGACTCCGGCATCAACGATAACGTGGCCACCATGCCCAAAGGCTTTCAGCGCGGCAAGGAAGCACCGCGCTACATCTTGCGCAAGCCGCTGCGTGTGCAGTTGGCGGACATCGGCGTTGATCCCAGGCAGATTACCCACGTGGCGTTTTCGCACACGCACGGCGACCATGTCGGCAACGGCAATTTGTTCAGCAACGCAACCTTGCACATCCAGCAGGCCGAATACAACATTGCGTTCGGGCCGGAGGCGGTGTCGAAATGGAATTTTGAAACCACCAGCTACGACAAACTACGTGCGAATCCGATCGTGCACCTCAATGGCGACCATGATGTGTTCGGCGATGGCGCGGTGGTGATCATCAGCACACCAGGGCACACACCGGGCCACCAGTCGCTACTCGTGCGCCTGCCCCAGCGCGGCCCGGTGATTTTGTCGGGCGACATGGTGCATCTGCGCGACAACTGGGAGCAGCGGCGCGTGCCTGCATTCAATTTCGACCGCGAACAAAGCCTGCAATCGATGGAAAAAATCGCTGCGTTGATGAAGCAAACCGGCGCGCAGTTGTGGATCAATCACGACAAAGCGCAGAGCGACAGCATCCCCAAGGCGCCGGCATATATTGAGTAGGGATCAATTCGCGGTAATGCCGATTTCTTAAATGATGCGGCCCTACTTGTCGACTTCCGATTTGACGTAGGCGGCAAAAAACTCCGGTGTGCTGGTCCACACCTCCAGCCCTTGTTTACGTACGGCATCGGCGGCATCCGCGCGGTTGAGTATCTGCACAATCTCCTTGTCGAGCCGCGCGATGATGTCGCGCGGCGTTTTGGCCTGCGCCGCGAAGCCATACCAACTTTGCGCTTCGTAGCCCGGCACAGCGGCTTCCGATAACGTCGGCAAATTCGGAAACAGCGGCGAGCGTTTGGGCGTGCTGACAGCGAGTGCGCGCAAGCGCCCGGCGTTGATGCTGTTCACCGTGCTCGGCAGCGACGCAAACGACAACTGCACCTGCCCCGCAATCAAACCCACAATCGCCGGCCCGCCGCCTTTCTACGGCACGTGCAGCAGCCGCGTTTTGGTCAACGATTGAAACAGCGCCGCCGAGAGATGCCTCGACCCGCCCACGCCTGAGGTACGGTCGCGCTGTGGCGTCACCCGCTATCAAGGTGAGCATTGCTGCTGCCTGCGCTACCCGCTGCCGTACCGTCATTTTGCTTTGTCCTCCCGTAAGCGATAATACAACGCATCAATACATGACAACCCACGGAGAAAATTATGGATCTGCAGCTACGCGGCAAAAAAGTTTTGATCACCGGCGCATCGAAAGGCATCGGCCTCGCCTGCGCGCAGGGCTTTGCGGCAGAAGGCGCGAGCATGCATATCGCCTCCCGCAGCCAGCCTGATTTGAAAGCCGCCGCGGATGCCATTGCCGAGCAATACAAAACCGAGGTGTCGATACACGCTATGGATTTGGGCAAAACCGAAAACGCCGTGGCACTGGGCAAACTGTGCGGCGACGTAGATATTTTGGTCAACAACGCCGGCGCGATTCCCAGCGGCGGTCTGCTCGATGTGAGCGACGAAAAGTGGCGCCATGCGTGGGAGCTCAAAGTGTTCGGCTATATCAACCTGACGCGCGAAATCTACAAACGCATGTGCGCACGCAAATCCGGCGTGATCATCAACGTGATCGGCGTGGCCGGTGAACGTCACCGCTCGAATTACATCGCCGGCACCACCGGCAATGCAGGGCTGATGGCGTTTACGCGCGCGCTGGGTTCGGAGAGCGTGGATCACGGCATACGCGTAGTCGGCGTGAACCCCGGACGCATCAAAACCGAACGCCAGATTGGCCACTTCAAGGAACAAGCCGAACGCGAGTTGGGCGATGCGTCGCGCTGGAAAGAACTCTCGGATAAAGTCGCGCAGACGCTGCCGTTCAAGCGCGCGGGCCGCCCCGATGAAGTATCGGACCTGGTGGTGTATCTGGCCTCGGCGCGCGCGTCGTATGTGAGCGGCACCATTGTCACCATCGATTGCGGCGCTTCATTGCGCGCCCGTTGATTAAATAAAATATTCAATAAAATCAAATACTTACGTTATATCACCTAACGGAGCAAAATCATGGGGCAAGACGCTGTTATCTATGTAAGCGACCTCAGCAACGCCGGCACGCGCAACACGCTGCGGCCCGGCTGCGACAAAAGTATTTTGCACGCGCATGATGATTGCGAGACCAGTGTGTTTCATCTGGCGCCCGGCGGCGGCGTGCCGGTGCATTTGCACAGCCGCGTGTTTGATCTTTTTGTCGGCGTCGAGGGCGATATCGAAATTACCTACGAAGGCCAGCAGGGCAGCGCCGTGGTGAAATTAAAACCCGGCGCGTTCTGCGCCATGCCGCCGGGCGTGCGTCACGAAGTGCGCAATGTCAGCGCCACAGCACACGCGAAATTCTTGCTGGTGCACGCGCCGAACAAAGGCTACGACCGCGTCGCCGTGCCGTTCAAAAATTATCAGACAGCGTTTGACACCACATGAGGCTGCAACGCAGCGGCTTTGTGATGAGCATCACGCCGTTCGATACGCACGGCGCACTGAACGAGCCTGCTTTTCGCCAACACTTGCAGCGATTGCGCCGCGCCGGCGTTGGCGTTTACATCGGCAGCAGCGCCAGTGGCGAAGGCTTCTCGCTCACGCGCGACGAAATGGATCGCGTGCTCGCCATCGCGGTCGAAGAACTCAAAGGCCGTATCAACGTGCGCGCGATGGGTGTGGAGGTGCGCCACGCCGGTGAGATGATTGATTTTCTCAAGCTCACCGCGCGTCACGCGCTGGATGCGGTGCATGTGTTCGGCCCGGAAATGGGACACGCCGCCACGCCCACGCCGGCAGAACTCGAACATTATTTTTCGAGTGTGGTCGAAACCACGGCGCAGCCGGTGGTGTTGTCGAGCTATCACGCGCTGGGCTTTAACTTGCCGGTGGCGCTGCTCGAACGGTTACTCAATCGCTTTCCGCAGATCATCGGATTTTTCTACGGCGGTTCCGACATCCGTTACTTAAGCGACCTCATCGAACGCGTCGCACAGCGCATCGAGGTGCACTGCGCGGGGCCCGCCAACGCGCTCACTACGCTGTCGCTCGGCGGCCATGGTTGCATGGGCCACGAAGGCAACCTGGCGCCGACGCTGGTGGGCGATCTCATCACCGCGTTCGAAGCCGGCGATCAGGAAAAGTTGCGCAAGGCGTACGCGCTGCTGCTGGCGGTGCATCCCTCGTTACCGGTGAAAACGCTGAAAGAACTGATCGCGCTCGCACGCGCACGACCCAACCAACTAAGCTACGCATCGAGCGGTACCGGCAGCGGTGTGCATCTGGCGACCGAATTGTTTCTGGAGCGCGCCGGCATCCGCGTGCTCGGCGTACCTTACAAAGGCACCGGCCCCGCGCTTAACGACACCGTGGCCGGACACGTGCACATGCTGTGGGGCCGCGTCGCCTCAACCTTGCCGCAAGTGAAAGCCGGACGGCTGCGCGGTATCGCGGTCAGCACCGCGCAACGCATCCGCGCCCGACATACCGGCCGTGATGGAGGCGGGCTTCAAAGATTATGACGTGGTGTTGTGGCATGGCCTGATCGCGCCCAAAGGTTTGCCGCCGCCTATCGTCACGCGACTTAACACCGATCTGAACACTGCGTTGCGCGAGAAAGATATGGAAGAACGACTCGCGGTCGATGGTGTTGCACCGGCCGGCGGCACCCCCGCTCAGTTTCTGCTGGAAATCCGCAAGGGCATAGACATGTGGAGCAGCGTGGTGCGCAGGCTCGGCCTCAAAGCAGAATAAGTGATTTCCCCGCCCGCACACGCGGTCAGGCAGTCCTGCTACGCGCTATCGGAGAGACTTGTTTAAGACCGATGTAGAATATTCGCCTGCCCACAACCCGGATGGAAACACCATGGCTCAGACCTATGAATTCACCACGGAAGACGTTGAGTACCTGCACCATGGCGACAAGCCGCTGAAACTGCGACTGTACAAGCCACGCGGCGCCGGCCCATTTGCTGCGGTGGTCGATCTGCATGGCGGC
>JAYUAH010000052.1:0-14033 GCA_043741415.1 Betaproteobacteria bacterium | reverse complement strand
CGCGTTGCCGCAGCCTGACACCCTCATTCGAGTACGCCACGCCAAGCGGGGCTGCAGCGAAGAACAAATTTCGCTGCGCGAATTTTTTAGCCGTTGCGTACCTTACTTTCACGCCAACGGCGGGATGATTGATCAAGCGTATCAAGCGCGGCTCCCCGAAGGCATGATTCGTTGCTACCTGGTGCATGACCGGGTCGCCGGGTTCGGGCATCAAGCGATCAACGCGCTGTATCCAGCGCCGCCCGGTGCACCGCCAACGGCAGCGCTCCCGCCTGGGCCGCGTTTATACCATCCACCGACCCAACCAGAATTCCAACATCTCAAACGTCAACTGGAACAGGAATGGGTGCCCGCCGTGCAGCGGTTACTGGCGATAGATAGCGAAAGTCTTCCCGTGCTGTGGGATTGTGATTTTCTGCTCGGCCCTAAGCGTAGCGATAGTGCCAACGGCCAAGACACTTATGTGCTGTGCGAAATCAACGTCAGCAGTGTTGCGCCTTACCCGGTATCCGCCGTGCCCCACATTGTTGATGCCACAATCGCTCGGGTGCAAGCGGTGCGGCAAAAGTCCCGTCATGGGTAACCTTGTAACTTGTCATTAAACGCGAATTTAAAAGGTGATTTTTTAGATGAAGACTCCCCTGTCCACTACATCCACACCATCCACCCCCGGCCAGGAACTCGCCGGCAAAGTCGCGCTGGTCACCGGCGCGGGACAAAACATCGGGCGCGCGATTGCGCTCGATCTCGCAGCAGCGGGCGCTGCGGTTGCGGTGAACACACGCGCCTCACGTGAGGCAGCCGAGGCCGTGGTCGGCGAAATCCACGCCGCAGGCGGGCAGGCCGAGCTGTGCATGGCGGATGTCGCCGATGCTGCACAAGTGCAGCAGATGGTCGATGACTTGATTGCGCGCTTCGGCCGTATCGACATCCTGGTGCTCAACGCCTCGGTGCGCCGCGAGACGCGTTTCACCGACATGAGCTTCGATGAATGGCGGGTGCCGCTATCGATTTCGCTCGACGGTTCGTTTCACTGCATCAAGGCGTGCCTGCCGTCGATGATCGCGGCCGGCGGCGGCAACATCATCGCGTTAACCGGCAGCAACGTGCTCGCCGGCGCCATCGGCAAGGTGCACAGTTCCGCGGCCAAGAGCGGGCTCACCGGCATGATGCGTGCGCTGGCGCGCGAAGTGGGCCAGCACGGCATACGCGCGAACTGCGTGTCGCCGGGGATGATAGCCACCACGCGCCCGTCGCACCGCTCGCCACGCCGCGATATGAAAGGGCTGCTGCCGATTGAGCGGCTGGGCGAATCAGCGGAGATCGCGGCCACGGTGCGGTTTTTGTGCGGACCGGGCGCGGGCTACATCACCGGGCAGACCCTACACGTCAACGGCGGGCAAACGATGTTTTAGTGGGTAAGCCTCGCCGTCAATCAGCGTGTTATTCCATTTCTATTTCAATAGCTCATTAATGAGCTGACAATTTTCATTGGGAAAATGACGAATAATTATTGATCTGATGAAATGGAATTGGTATTACTTCTTCATGTACTGATGGCCGCCCATGATGGCCTTCACTGCCTTTAGCCCACGCGCTTTGAGCAATTGCCCGACCCGTTCGTCTTCTTCGGCGAGCAAGGCTTGGGCGTTGCGCACCACTTCCTCCAGACGGTCAGCGGGAAATTTCACCGCGCCGTTTTCGTCCATGTGAATGATCTCGCCGGGCGCCACATCCATACCGCAGATGCTCACCGGCACCTGCACGGCATGCACCGCCTGCGGGCCATGGCCCGCGCAAATACCGCGCGTCAGGTACTGAAATCCCATCGGGCGAATTTCGTGAATGTCGCGCGAGGGGCCGTTGGATACCGCACCGATAGCGCCGCACGCGCGCATGGACGATGTCATGTTGCCGCCGGACAGTCCCACCTTGTCGGCAATGTCGCCGGGGAATTTTTGCTGAAAACAGAATATCGATGGCTTGCCGAGCTTGTCCATGGCTTCCAGCACGTTCATCAAGGTCAGGCTCTTGAACGTCGGATCGGGCAGGCCGTAGGTGCAGGTCACCGCGTAGCCCGCGATCGGCCCCATCTGCGGATACCAGCACGAGAGTTGGTTATTGGTGTAATAGTTTTCGCTCCACGGATTATAGATTTCCAGGCACAGCGGCCGACCCGGATAAGTGGCGACCACGTTGGTGATGGTCGGCGTATCGATCTTTTTTAGTGCTTCGAGCAGTTCCAGATCAGTCATGGTATAGCCTCTGTTTTGCGTTTATTCAATGAGCATTGTGGAAGTATCACGAAGTTGGCGGGCATCGTCAATTCGGTGCGCCGCTACACTTGTGGCTAGGGTAGCCGCGTAGCGTTCCAGCCGCTGCCGGACATGGCGTCACCGTTCACGCGCCCCTCGTACGCCGTGCCCCCAACGGTAAAAGTGATTTGCTCACCACGCAAACGCCCGCTTTGGATCGGCACACTGACGCCGTCGGTGGTGTAGGTGCCGTAAATCGCCTGGAATTTTTGTTCGATGTCGAGCTCGCCTTTTTGCAGACGCCAGCGTCCGCCCACCTGCGCCGGCACGATGTAAAGCAGCCACGTGCACCAACTACCGCAATCGCCGTCGGTGCGGCCGGTTTCATCCGGCTCCCAGCCGCTGGCGGCGAACTGGTTGGCGACAATGCGCGAACCGGGCTTTAACGCGAGAAATTTCGGCACCAGCTTATTCATGTTTTCGGGCAGCAGGAACAAGGCCATCACGTTCGCCTTTGAGATGTCGGCTTCGTACATATCGCCCTGGATGAACTGCGCTTTATCGGCCACGCCCGTTTTTTCTGCATTGCGCCGCGAGAGTGCCACCATATCCGGGTTGTATTCGACGCCGACGGCGCGCGCACCGCGCTTGGCTGCGGCAATGATGTTGCGGCCATCGCCAGAGCCCAAGTCCATTACAAAATCCTGCGGTGTGACTTTGGCGACATCGAGCATTTTTTCGACCAGCACTTCCGGTGTCGGCACCCACACCACGTCTTTGCCTTGCTGTCCGACGTGTGGCTCGAACGGTTTATCGATCGTTTCCGCCGCAAGCGCGCCGGCACTCAGCAGCGCAACACACAAGGTCAGTACGCATCGATAGTTGTGATTCAGGGCACTCAATTTCATCTCCAAGCCGTTATATGTAAGTATTTGATTTTAAACAGTTTTTTTATTACACGTGAACGGGCACGACGATTGCGAAACGAAAGCCAACGCCATAGGCCCATGCGGCGCATAGCAGCGCGCTGTTACAACCAACGGCATCTCAACGCGTCACGGACGGGCATAATGCTGATTTTAAGGGAGAATCCATTCGATGCGGTACTGCACTGGCCTTCGGGAGAAACTCGCTCTGTGTTTTTTCTCGACGGCGATCTGCACACCGCTCGCGGTCGCGCAGCCGGCAACTTATCCCGACCGGCCGATCACTCTGCTGCATGCGTATTCGCCCGGCAGCAGCAGTAGCGTGATCCTGCGCACACTGGGCGAGTTTGCAGGTAAAGCGCTGGGCCAGCGCTTTATGATCGAAGACCGTCCCGGCGCCGGCGGCGCGCTCGCGCCGACTTACATGCTGAAATCGGGCAAGGCCGATGGTTATATTTTGTCGCAACTGCCGCAGCCGATCTTGCGCATACCGCACATCCAGAAAACCGAGTTCGATGTGCTGAATGATTTTACCTGGATCATCCGCATCGTCGACTACACCTACGCCATGGTGGTGAAACCCGATGCACCGTGGAAAAACGTTTCTGATCTGGTCAAACAGGCGCAGGCGAATCCCGGCAAAATGACTTACGCAACCTCGGGCGTAGGAGTCACCATGCACATGGCGATGGAAAATCTGGCGACCATCACCGGCGTGAAATGGGTGCATGTGCCGCACCGCCAGATCCCGGACATGATCAATGCAGTGGTCGGCGGCCATGTGGATATCATGGCCTCGGCGATCAGTTGGGCACCGCTGGTCGACAGCGGCAAGCTGCGCGTGCTATCGATCTTAAGCGCCAATCGAATCAAGCGCTGGCCGCAGATACCCACGGTGCGCGAGCAGGGCTTTGACGTGAACGCGAGTTCGTCTTACGGCATTGGCGGGCCGAAAGGCATGGACCCGAAAATCGTCAAGCTGTTGCACGACACGTTTCGCAAAGGCCTCGACGAGCCGGAGTTTCTGAAGTTGCTGGATCGCTACGACACCGTGCGCAGTTATATGAGCACAGAAGACTACACGCGCTGGGCACGTGAGCAGTACGCGGCGGAAAAAGTTGTGGTCGAAAAATTCGGTTTGAAACCTTGATGAAATGATACCCATGAAAAAAGATACGCTACTCGGCCACCTCGGACGCAACCCGCAGCAAACTCACGGCACGGTCAATATGCCGGTGTACCGCGCCTCGACCATTGTGTTTCCCGATCTGGAAACCTACAGCACGCGCCCCGCCGACGATTACAAAACGCCGCGTTACGGCATCCACGGTCAACCCACGAATTGGGCACTCGAAGAAGCGGTGGCAAAAATGGAAGGCGGCCACAACGCGGTGGCGGTGTGTTCAGGACTGGCAGCGATCAACGCGGCGCTGTGCACGTTTGCAAAAAGCGGCAGCCATTTGTTGATCGCCGACAGCGTGTATGGGCCGACGCGCAATTTTTGCGACAAGCGCCTCAATGCGTTTGGCGTAGCGATTGAATACTACGATCCGCTCATGGGCGTAAATATAAAAAACTTAATAAAATCAAATACTTGCGCTATATTCTGCGAAGCACCCGGATCGCTCAGTTTCGAGATGCAGGACATCCCCGCGATTGCGCGCGAGGCACACGCGCGCAACATTCCGCTGCTCGCTGATACCACGTGGGGCACGCCGTATTTTTTCAGATCATTCGATCACGGCGTCGATGTGTCGATCCACGCCGCCACCAAATACATTGTCGGACACTCCGACGTGATGATGGGCATGATAGTCACCAACGAAAAATACTGGTTGCCGGTGCGACGTACGGTGGCGGATTACGGCTACTGTTCGAGCGCGGATGATTGTTATCTTGCGCTGCGTGGCTTTCGCACCATCGGCGTGCGCATGAAGCAGCAAATGGCAAGCGCGATTCAAGTCGCGCGCTGGCTGGAAAATCGCCCCGAAGTAAAACGTGTGTTGTTTCCCGCGCTTGAATCCGACCCTGGCCACGCGATCTGGAAGCGCGATTTCGAAGGTGCGGCGTCGTTGTTTTCTCTGGTATTGAATGACGTAAGCAAAAAACAAATCACCGCTTTTGTGAACGCGCTAAAACTATTCGGCATCGGCTCCAGTTGGGGCGGCTACGAATCGCTGATCACCGCGCCGAACATCGCGCCGCTGCGCACGGCGACACGCTGGCCTGCCGATGGCCCGGTAATACGTTTGCATATCGGGCTCGAAGATACAGACGATCTGATCGCCGACTTGACGCTGGCATTCGCCGCGATGAAGAACGCTGTATGAATGTAACTATTTGATTATAATAGGTTTTTTTGTATTCGCAGAAGCCACAATGGCTTCGATCACCGCGATGCCATTGACCGCTTGTTCGGGCGGCACCATGTAGGGCTGTTTCGCGGCAACCGCATCGGCAAACGCCTCGAGTTCAGCGCGCTCTTTGTCCACCACCGGCAGCATGAGGCGCTCCGGATTGCCGGTGAGGCCGCGCGTCACGAGCTCGGTGTCGCCGCGCATTTCAATCCAGCCCTTGGTGCCGAGCGCATGCACGCGCCACAATTCGCCGGTCACGAAAATGGTCGAGAAATAACCGGTGATGCCGTTTTTGAATGTGAGCAACATCGAGGTGGTGTCGTCCATGTCGATCGGCGCTTGCAATGTGCGCCGCGCGCTGTGCGCATACACTTCGCTCACCAGGCCACCGAGATTGATCATCGAATCCAGCGTGTGTATGCCGCGCGGCGCCATGCCGCCCGCCGGCGATTCGGCGCGTGTCGAGCGCCAATAATTCGGCTTTAGACTGTAGCCCGACGGCCCGGAGTGTTGGCCTTCGATGTGCAGAATATCGCCGATGTCACCGGCGAGTATGCGGCGCTTCATCTCCACGAACGCCGGTGCATAGCGGCGATTGAACCCCAATCCCAGCGTTACGCCCGCGGCTTGGGTGGCGTCGACAGCCTGTTGCGCAGTCGCTGCGGTGAGCGTAATCGGCTTTTCGGCAAACACATGTTTGCCCGCGCGCGCGGCCTCACAAATGTGCTGGCAGTGCATGGAATGCGGCGTGGCAATCAGCACGGCGTCCACCTTGGGATCACGCAATACATCGGCATAGTTGCTGGAGAGCGCGATGCCGTATTTGTCGGCGCTCGCGCGATGCGCCGCCGGATCGCGCGTGATGCCGCACACGAATTTAATTTTGTCGCTCTTGCCTTGCACCGACTCGATCAGCCGCGAACCCCAGTTACCCATGCCATAAATGGCGACGTTCAGCATTGCATGCTCCTTGGTTTAGTGATGATGGATTGTGCGTCAGAACAACCGGCGCTCGCAACCGCTCCGTGTGCTCTGTAGTACCTTGTGCGGCTGCGCCTTGACATGGCGCGACCTGCCTTCGATACTGGATTTCTCCCATTTTCGCGGGCTTACACCGTGGATGCCATTCCAGTCCTGACGCTGTATATCGTGTTGTTTATATTGCTGATTGTGTCGGCGTTCTTTTCGATTTCCGAAACCAGCATGATGGCGTTGAATCGCTATCGGCTGAAACACCTGACGCAGCACGGCAATCGCGGCGCGCAACGCGCCAGCGCGCTGCTGGCCAAGCCGGAAAAGTTTTTGAGCATCGTGTTGCTCGGCAATAACGTGATCAACACCGCCTCCGCGCTGCTGGTCGGTGAGCTTGCACGCCGTTATCTCGGCGACAGCCAGTTTGCGCTGTTGATCGCAACCGGTGCCGCCGCTTTTGCGATTCTGGTGTTTTCCGAGATTACGCCGAAGATTGTCGGCGCGAATTATCCCGAACGCATTGCGTTTCCGGCGAGTTATGTGTTGTCGCCGCTGCTGCGGTTTCCGCCGCTGCAATGGGTGCTGTGGTTCGTGAATCTGTTTGTGCAGGGGCTGCTGCGGCTGTTGTGGATACGCCCGCAGGCAACGCCGCAGGATTACAAACCGTCGGTCGAAGAGTTGCGCACGCTGGTGCTGGAAGCGGGCTACATTCCGCGCAAGCATCAAAGCATACTGATCAACCTGTTCGATCTAGAAGCCGTTACGGTGGACGATGTAATGGTGCCGCGCCGGCAGATTGAAGCCGTCAACCTGGCAGCACCGCTGGATGACATCATCCAGCAGTTGACCACCTCGCATCACCGGCGTGTCGTCACTTATACCGGCCGTCTCGATGACATCACCGGCACTATACGCATACGTCATGCGCTGAATCTCCTGCATCGCGACGAGTTGACGCTGGAGTCCCTGCAAAAACTGGTACGGGCGCCGTTTTTTATATTGTCGGGCACGCCGTTGTTCACGCAATTGCAGAATTTTCAGGAAAGCCAGGATCGTCTGGGATTGATCGTCGATGAATACGGCGAATTGCAAGGTCTGGTGACGCTGGAAGATATTCTGGAAGAAATCATCGGTGAATTCACCACCAATTCACCGATGCGCGCCGGCGGCTACAGCAAGCAGGACGACGGCAGCTATCTGATCGAAGGCAGTGCACCGCTGCGCGAATTGAATCGCGGTCTGGGCTTCTCGTTTCCGCTGGACGGTCCCAAGACGCTCAACGGTCTTTTACTCGAGCATTTGCAGGATATTCCGGAGCCCAACACCAGTCTGAAGATCGCCGGGGTGCCGCTGGAGATCGTGCATACGCAGGGCCGGATCGTCAAAACCGTGCGCGCAACCCCGCCAAATGCGCAACAAGATGAGCACAATGATGCACTCGGCACCTGAACAGGCTTTACAAAACATAGCGGTAGAGGCATTATTAATAAGTAACGCTAACTCATTGGTTCGATTGAGCAAATAAGGGGATTCGATGGCAACTGCAGCGGTAGCGAGAAAAGGCGCGGTAGCCCAGGAATTCACTTACCTTTGGTCGGGCAAAGACCGCTCCGGCAAAAATATACGGGGTGAAATTCGTGCCAACGGCGAAGCTCAGGTCAATGCCACGCTGCGCCGCCAGGGTATCAAGGTCGATTCCGTCAAAAAACAACGGATGAAGCGCGGCGGCAAGGTCTCGGACAAGGATCTCACGCTGTTCACCCGCCAGCTCGCCACCATGTTGAAGTCCGGCGTGCCGTTGTTGCAGGCCTTCGACATCGTCGGCAAAGGCCATGAGAACCCGGCGGTATCGCGACTGGTACTGGATATCAAAACGGATGTGGAAACCGGCTCCAGTTTGAAGCAGGCCTTCGAGCGCCACCCGCTGTACTTCGACCCGTTGTTCTGCAATCTGGTCGGCGCAGGGGAATCGGCCGGTATTCTGGACAGCCTGCTGGACCGCCTGGCGACCTACAAGGAAAAGATTCTCGCTATCAAGAGCCAGATCAAATCGGCGCTGTTCTATCCGATATCCATTATTGTCGTCGCGTTTGTGATCACCGCCGTGATCATGATTTTCGTGATCCCGGCGTTCAAGAGCGTGTTTGCCAGTTTCGGCGCGGAGCTGCCGGCGCCGACGGTGTTTGTGATGACGCTGTCCGAGTATTTTGTGACGTACTGGTGGCTTATATTTGGCATCATTTTTGGTGGCGGATATGCATTTTTCTATACCTGGAAACGCTCGCTGAAAATGCAAATCATCATGGATCGCCTGATGTTGCGCATTCCCGTGTTTGGCGATCTGATCCGGAAGTCCTCGGTAGCACGCTGGACGCGCACGCTGTCCACTATGTTTGCCGCCGGCGTGCCGCTGGTGGAGGCGCTGGATTCCGTTGCCGGCGCGTCGGGCAATCACGAATACTACACGGCCACCAAGAAAATTCAGGCCGAAGTGGCCACCGGTTCCAGTCTCACCGGATCGATGCAGAACACCGGCGTATTCACCAATATGGTGGTGATGATGGTGTCGATCGGCGAGGAATCCGGCTCGCTCGATTCCATGCTGGCCAAGGTTGCCGATTTTTATGAAGCGGAAGTCGACGATTCGGTGGCGGCCCTATCAAGCCTGATGGAACCGATTATCATGGTCATCCTGGGCACCTTGATCGGCGGCATGGTGATCGCGATGTATCTGCCGATCTTCAAACTGGGTCAAGTCGTCTGACGCGCGCATAAGCGCACGTTTTTTCGGTTTCGATTAAACGGCCACTTAAGCGCGTCATTGTGATCGCGGCACCAAGGGGTAACACGCCGTGAGCGCACTGTCAGATCCGCCCTTCGCCATATTCGCGGCCCTTGTGCTGGGTCTGGCGGTCGGCAGTTTTCTTAATGTCGTGATTCATCGTCTGCCCAAGATGATGGAACGGCAATGGCGCGCGGAATGTGCCCAGCTCGACGACAACGGTAGCGCTGCCGTCGAACAAGCGGCCGCAGAACCGTACAACCTGTTGGTGCCGCGCTCGCGCTGCCCGTCCTGCGCGCAGCCGATTACCGCGCTGCAGAATATACCCGTCGTGAGCTGGCTGGTACTCGGCGGCAAGTGCGCCGGGTGCAAGACCCGCATCTCCCCGCGCTACCCGTTTGTAGAGCTGCTCTCCGGCGCGCTCGCCGGTTACGCGGCGTGGCGCTTCGGATTTACGCTTGCCGGCGTCAGCGCACTACTCTTCGTGTTTGCGATGATTGCGTTGACCTTCATCGATCTCGACACCTTTTACCTGCCCGACGACATCACGCTGCCGCTGCTCTGGGCGGGCCTGTTGTTTAACCTCGCCAACGCCCATACCGACTTGACCTCCGCAGTGATCGGCGCAGCCTGCGGTTATCTGGTGCTGTGGCTGGTGTTTTGGCTGTTCAAACTGGTCACCGGCAAGGAAGGCATGGGCTATGGCGATTTCAAGCTGCTCGCCGCCATTGGTGCGTGGCTGGGATGGCAAATGCTGCCACTGGTGATTTTGCTGTCATCGCTGGTGGGCGCCCTCATCGGCATCGGACTCATCATTTTCGCGCGCCATGGCCGCGAAACGCCGATTCCGTTCGGCCCCTATCTGGCGATTGCGGGTATGATTGCGCTGTTTCACGGGCAGGCCATCAACCGTCACTATCTCAATTTTCTCTAAGTCAGCATGCCGTACTGTGTGGGACTCACCGGCGGCATCGGCTCCGGCAAATCAAGCGCTGCGCGCATTTTTTCCGAATCGGGCGCAGGCGTCGTCGATGTGGATGACATTTCGCATGCATTAACCCGGCCCGGGGGTGCTGCCATCGTGCCCATACGCAGCGCATTCGGCGCCGAAGCCATCACACCCGAAGGCAGCCTCGATCGCACACGCATGCGGGCATTGGTGTTCGCCGACGCGTCGGCCAAGGACAAGCTGGAAGCGATTTTGCATCCGCTGATCGGGCTTGAAGCACGCGCCGAAGTCGCACGTGCAGCGCAACCATATGTCATGCTGGTGGTGCCGCTGCTGCTGGAGCGCGACGCGTATCGCGACCTCATTCAACGGGTTGCCGTGGTGGATTGCCCGGAGGCCGTGCAAATCGAGCGAACCATGCGCCGCAGCGCCCTTTCCGAAGATGCGGTACGCGCGATCATGGCGGCACAATTGTCCCGCGCGCAGCGTTTGGCCAAAGCCGACGACGTGCTGTACAACGACGGTGACGAAACGCAGTTGCGGCAACAGGTCGCTGCCCTGCACGTGCGCTATCTCGAGCTCGCCGGCGCGCAGCGGGCATTTTAGAATGAGCAACTCTCTGTGCCGCCTAGCGCTTTATCGCTTTATTTTTTGCACGTTTTAGTGAATACTTGCGTGCATTCTCAACCGCCACGGGTCCGGACCTCTTGTGATCAGTTACGAGTATCCGCTTAGCGAGCGCGTGCGCACGCTGTTGCGCTTCGAAGACCTGTATGAGCGCATCGAGTATTTTCTCGCGAAGCCGGACGCCCTCGAACATCATGCAGCGCTGGTGTCCATTTTCGAGATACTCGAGGTGGCGAGCCGCGCCGACCTGAAATCCGACCTGCTGCAAGAGCTCGAGCGTCAGAAACATAGCCTGGAAGCGCTGCGCGACAATCCGGACATCTCCGAGGCCGCGCTGGACGACATTCTGTGGAAAATTGATCAAGCCTCGTCAAGACTGTTTCAGGCATCGGGCAAGGTCGGGCAGGAGCTGCGTGAAAACGACTGGCTGATGAGCATCAAGCAGCGCACCAGCATACCCGGCGGCGTGTGCGAGTTTGACTTGCCGAGCTATCACTTCTGGCTGCAACAAAACAGCGACCAGCGCCGCCACGATCTGAATCAGTGGCTGTCGCCGTTTGTGCCCATACGCGAAGCCGTGGTGATTGTACTGCACTTATTGCGCGAGAGCGGCAAACACGCGACGTTCGTGGCGCATCAAGGCATTTATCAGCAAATGATGGCCGGGCGCGTGGCGCAAATGCTGCGCATCCGTTTGTCGCGCAACTATCAGTGCGTGCCGGAAATCAGCGCCAACAAATATGCGTTGAACATCCGCTTCACCAGCAACGAAGCCGGACAACGGCCCAAAGCGGTGGATACGGACGTTGAATTTGAATTGACCTTTTGCAATTTGTAGTGCCGTGGCTCAGCGATTAGTAAACTGCCCGCAATGTGCCGCCAAAGTTGTGTGGAGCACCGTTAACCCGTGGCGGCCCTTCTGCTCCGAACGTTGCAAAATGATGGACCTGGGTGCATGGGCGACTGAAAGTTACCGCATTCCGGTGGTCGAGCACGACGACCTCGACGAGCAGGAATTACCCTCCGACGATCCGAAATTGAATTAGGCCCAGGCGCCGCGCAACATCGCCACACCCTGCGCGCCGGCTCGTCGAGCCTGTTCCAAGTCCTTGGGCTGCATGCCACCGAGCGCGTAAACCGGAATGCCTGCGTCTTGAATGCATGCGGCAAAACCGGTCCATCCCAACGTCGCCGCATCCGAATGCGTCGGTGTCTGCATCACCGGCCCTGCCACCACAAAATCGGCACCCAGGCGCGTGGCGGCTTCGATCTCGGCACGATCATGACACGAGGCCGCGACCCAGGCGCATGCAGGCCGTTGCGTCAATGTACGCAGTTGCGCCGAGGTCAAATGCACGCCGTCGGCACCTGTTTCATTTGCAAGTTCGGCGTCGCCGTTAATCAAAACACGTGCGCCGTGACTATGCGACAACGCAACCACCTCGGTCGCGAATGCGCGCAGCATCTCTGGCGCAAGATTTTTTTCGCGCACTTGTATGAGCTTTAAGCCCTGCGCCAGCGCGGCGGCAAGTTTGCGTTTGAATCCGGCTATGCCCAGCGCCTCGGCCTGCGTGATGCCGTAAACATCCGGCAGTTCCAACGCGCGCAGGATCGGCCCGTTGGCTGGCAGGATGGGCGCGACGTTGATTGCCGTCGCGGTTTGCCACGCAAAGCGCTGGCCTTCGCGCCCGTGCGGTTTGCCGCGCCAGTGGTAAATACGGAAAAATCGCAGCCGTACCGAGGCGTGCGGATACTCAAAGTCGCGCGTGAGCCACGGACACACGGCGTCGCCGTCGACATGGATGCCGAGTTCTTCGTGCAACTCGCGGCACATCGCCGCCGCGGCAGATTCGCCCGGCTCGACTTTACCGCCGGGAAACTCCCAATACCCTTCAAAGGCTTTGCCCGGCGGACGCTGCGCCAGCAAAAAACGTCCGGCGCCATCGTGGATCACCGCGGCGGCGACTTCGATGCGGCGGCGCGCGTTCGACAACATCACAGAAGTTTTTACTTTTTGCGCCCAGCGTGAACAAGGCGCTTGCGGCCCGCCCAGTCGCGCGCAAATTGCCAGGCCACGCGGCCGCTGCGCGAACCGCGTTGCAGCGACCATTGCAACGCTGCATGCCGCACGTCATCCGAGCGGGTATCCATCACCTTAAAGTGTTCCAACCACACGCCGACGATGTTCAAATACTCGTCCTGATCGAATGGATAGAACGACACCCACAAGCCGAAGCGCTCCGACAGCGAGACTTTTTCTTCGGATGTTTCGCCCGGATGAATTTCTTCGCCGACGTGCTTGTATTCGAGATTTTCCTGCATGAACTCCGGCATCAGGTGACGCCGGTTGGAGGTGGCATAGATCAGGCAGTTCTCGGACGCGGCGGCAATCGAGCCGTCGAGTACTACTTTGAGCGCCTTGTAGCCTGGTTCGTCGGCCTCAAACGACAGATCGTCGCAATACAGCACGAAGCGTTCAGGCCGCTTGCAAATGAGATCGACGATTTCCGGCAGATCAATCAGATCCTGTTTTTCGACTTCGATCAAACGTAAACCGCGCGACGCGTACTTGGTCAACAACGCTTTGATCATCGACGATTTGCCGGTGCCGCGCGCACCAGTCAACAGCACGTTGTTGGCGGGGTGGCCTTCGACAAACTGCTTCGTATTTTGCTCGACCAACGATTTTTGGTCGTCGATACCGCGCAGGTCTTTCAACTGAATACGATGCACATGGCTCACGGCTTGCAGCGCGCCGCGTCCGCTGTGTCCACTGAGCCCGTAGTTTTTTCTCCAGCGAAACGCGATGGACGATTTCCAATCAACGGCGGGCGCAGGCGGCGGCAGCAGTTGCTCCAGCCGCTGCAATAAGGTGTGCGCGTGTTCGATCAATCTCGCAACGTCTGACATATCGTAACTATTTGTTTTTATTGAATTTTTTGTGGGCCACGCTCGTGCGACTTACGTACGATACTCGGCGTTTATTTTGACGTAGTCGTAGGAGAAATCGCAGGTCCACACGGTCAGTTCGGCAGTGCCGCGACCCAGTGCAACATGCACCTCGATCTCCGCGGGTTTCATCACGCGTGCGCCGTCTTCTTCGCGGTACGCCGGATCGCGTTCGCCGTGATGCACCACGCGCACATCGCCCAGCCAGATCGACAC
>JAYUAH010000051.1:0-2608 GCA_043741415.1 Betaproteobacteria bacterium | reverse complement strand
GGCACCAGGTTGTCGTTGATAATCGCGGCGGAGCGGGTGGCTTGATCGGCGCTGAAACCGTGGCGCGCGCGGCGCCCGATGGCTATACGCTGATTCTTTCCAATCCGGGGCCGAGCGTAAACGCGCCGCTGCTGGCGAAAAATGCGCCCTACAAAATGGAAGATTTTTCGCCGGTGATCTGGATCGGCTATGCGCCGTTGATCCTGGTGACGAATCTGAATTTTCCGCCGCGCAATCCCAAAGAGTTTGTCGAGTATGCCAAGGCCAATCCGACGAAAGTCGCGTGGGGTTCATCGGGTATCGGCAGCAGCCTGCATATTGGTCTGGCGCTGTTGCAGGCGGCGACACAAATTCCGCTGGCGCACGTGCCGTACAAAGGCACCGCGCCGGCGTTGACCGATGTGGTGGGCGGACAAATTCAGGGCATGCACACCACCACGTTGAGCGCCGAAGCGCAGATGAACGGCAAACGCATCCGCGTGATCGGTATTGCCAGCCCCAAGCGCGCGGCGGTGTTGCCCGATGTGCCGACGCTGGCGGAATTCGGCATCAAGGACGCGGAAGCACTGGTGTGGTTCGGCATGGGCGCGCCCGCCAAAACGCCGCGCGCGATCATTGATAAACTGAATCGTGAAGTGAACCGCATACTCGCGCTGCCGGATGTGAAAGCGCGCTTTGATCAACTGGGTTTGGAAGTGCAGGGCGGCACACCAGAGGCGCTGGATGCGTTCATGAAAGATGAAGCGACTAAAATTCGCAAGCTGATTGGCGCGGGGTTGTTAAAGCCGGAATAACAAAGATGCGTACTGCTAAAATAGCATGGAGAAAAAAGTGAATAAAATCAAATACTTACATATTATCGTCTTAACGGGATTGCTGGCAGCGTCGGGGCACATTCTGGCGCAAGCGAATTACCCCACGAAGCCGATACGCCTGATCGTCGCGTTTCCAGCGGGCGGCTCCACCGACATCATCGCGCGCTTGGTCGGCCAAAAGCTCGGCGAAAAACTCGGCCAGCAAGTGGTGATCGACAACCGCGGCGGCGCCGGGGGCACTATCGGTACTGAGATCGCCGCGCGCGCGAACCCCGACGGCTACACGCTGACCATGGGCACCACCAGCACGCATGTGATTGCGGTGGGCGCGTACAAAACGTTGAGATATGATCCGGTGAAAGATTTTGAACCGATCACGCTGGTGGCCTCGACGCCGTATTTGCTGGTGGTGAATCCAGCGGTGAAAGCGAATTCATTGAAAGAGTTCATCGCACTGGCGAAATCACAACCGGGCAAAATGAATTACGCCTCGGCGGGCACCGGCACCACCACGCAACTGGCGATGGAAATGTTGAAATCCACCGCCGGCATCGATGTCGTGCACGTGCCGTTTGGCGGCAACGGCCCCGCTGGTGTCGCCACCATCGGCGGACAAGTGCAGGTGCTGTTCGGCAGCATGCCGGCGGTGTTGCCGCAGGCTAGGGCGGGCCGGCTGCGTCCGCTCGCGGTGGGCACACCCAAGCGTTCACCGGCGTTGCCTGATGTGCCTGCAGTAGCGGAATCGTACCCTGGTTTCGATGCGCAACTGTGGCTCGGTTTTTTCGCCCCCAAGGGCACGCCGGCGCCGATACTGAAACGCTTGTATGCCGAGCTGACCAGCATCGCCAAATCGCCGGAGATGAAAGAGCAGTTCGAGCGCAACGGTGCCGATCCGGTGTGGAGCAACGCGCCGGCGGATTTAAGTAAACTGGTGACCGGTGATGTTGAAAAATACACCAAGGTGATCAAGGCGGCGGGCATCGCGCCACAGTAATGAATATACTGCCTTACGCTGCAGCGCTGCTGATGAGTGTGCCACTGTGCGCCCACGCACAAAGCCCTTCGACAGGCTCAGGACAGGCCGCTTCGACAGGGTCAGCGCAGAGCTATCCAGCCAAATCCGTGCGCATCATCGTGCCGTTCGCACCGAGCGGGCCGAATGACATTATTGCGCGCGTCGTTGGTCAAAAGCTCGGCGAGCTGTGGGGCCATACCTTTCTCGTCGAAAATCGCGGCGGTGCCGGCGGCACCATCGGCGTCGAAGCGGGCGTGCGGGCGGCGCCCGACGGCTACACGCTGATCATGGGCGGATCGAGCAGTCTCGCCGTGGCGCCCAGCCTTTACGCGAAGCTGCCGTACGATCCGTTGCGCGATGTGGCACCCGTGAGCAACTGCGCCTTCGTGCCGTACGTGGTGACGGTCAACCCGCGCGTGCCGGCGAAGAATATGAAAGAATTGGTAGCGATTGCAAAAACCAAACCCGGCTACTTGAGCTACGGTTCATCGGGCGCCGGCAGCATGTCTAGCCTTGCTGCCGAGTTAATCAACTCAACCACCGGCACGAAAATTATCCACGTGCCGTACAAAGGCACCGCGCCCGCGGTCACCGACATGATCGCCGGGCAAATCGATATGATGGTGGCGGATTTATCGGCGGTTGCCGCGCACGTAAAAACCGGCAAGCTGCACATGATCGCCGCCGCCGGCAGCAAGCGCACGCGCGGCGCACCGGAATTGCCGACCGTGGCGGAATCCGGTTACCCCGGTTACGCGGTGGACGCGTGGTTTGGTCT
>JAYUAH010000050.1:0-2610 GCA_043741415.1 Betaproteobacteria bacterium | reverse complement strand
GCAAGTGATTGATCAGGCTGCCAATGCGGTCAAACGAGGTTTCAAGTTCGTCAATCAACTGCTCCGGTATCGACGGCAGGCGCTGCGCGTTTTCGATGCGCGACTCCATGCTGTGCGTCAACTGGCCCAGCGCCATCGCACCGGCCATGCGCGCGCTACCCTTTAAGGTGTGCAACAGGCGCTTTAACGACTGCGCCACCAGTTTGTCTTCGGGACGCGCGCGCCACGCGCGCAAATCCTGCCCTACCTGCGGCACCAGCTCCGCAGCCTCTTCCAGAAAAATTGGCAGCAACTGCGCGTCGATGTCGTCGTTCATGCGGTAACGCCTGCGGTCCGCAGGATCTTTCGGCGGCGGCACAACTGTGGCAGCAGGCGCGATCGCCGCATCCGGTAGCAGTGGCGGCGCCGCTGCCATCCCGGCAGGTTCGGTCGCAGGCGCGGGCGTGAGCGGTGGTACAGGCTCGACAACCGCCGCCGCCACCGCTGCCATCTCCACGGTGATGGGCTGCTGCCACCCCGGCAATGCGGCAGCCACCGGTTCAATGATGAGCGCCGGCTCATCGCGTTTAATGCTTATGTCATCGAGCGCCGCAATCAGTTCCGCGTGCGCGGCAGGCGCTTTCAACAGCGCAATATCGGTGACCTGGGCCTCCAGCGCGCTCACCGCACACGCAGACAACGCCCGTACCGCCGGCTGCAACGCGGCGTCGGCATTGACCGCGGCCTCCAGCACGCGCTCGAGACTCGCTGCCAGTGCGCGTATCGGCAACAACCCCGCGGTACCCGAAATGCCACTCAGCGTGTGCGCTGCGCGTAAAAAGTCCGGCGCGACCTTGGCGCCGTCCTGCACGCGCTGGTTTTGATCGTGCATCACGGCCAGCGTTTGCCGTGCCTCCGGCAGCATGATGTCGTAGAGCGCGCGGCTCACTTGTATCTCGCCCACACTGACGTGGTCACTGGGCGCTGCTGCTACTGCCGGTACTGCTGGCGCCACGGCAACCGGCGGTTCCACGGCAGGCGCCGGCAATGCCTCGCCCGCGCGCACCTTGCGTGCCCAATCGGTGAGTTGACCGGCATCGATCGCAGCCTGCTGGTGAATGCGCAAGGCGTCGATCCAGCGCGCGAAACAACCGTGCGCGTAATCGATCAGCCGGTATAGATCAGGGGTGCCCGGCTGCTGTTGCGGGCGTTCGTTCATGACCTGCTCGATCTCCCACGCCGCTTCACCGAAATTTTTCAGGCCCACCATGCGCCCGCTACCCTTGAGCGTGTGAAAGGCACGCCGCAGCGTGGTGAGCCGTTCCTGATCTTCCGGCTGGGCACGGCTTTGCGGCGTGGTTTCGGCGATGGTCCCGAGTACCTCGTTCGCTTCTTCAAGAAAAATCTCGAGCATTTCGGGATCGGTATCGCCGGCGCCGTCAACGGGCGCCGCTGGGGTTGCGGATGCTGGGGTTGCCCAAGCCGCAACCACTTCGGCCACGGGCGCAGGTTCCGGCGCCACCGCTATGGTTGGCAGCGCCTCACTATCCGGCAGCAGCACCGCCGGCGCACTGGGCATCGGCACGGGAATCGCCAGACGGCTCGAAATATCTTCCAGTTGGGCGGGGCCCCGTTTCAACGCATCGACAAAGGCAGTGAGCACGGTGATCTGCCGCGAGAGCTTCTTGCTCTCGGCGTCTGTGCATGGCGCACCTTGTGCATGGCGCGCGACATCGCCGCGGCACTGTTCAGCCAAAGCTGCCGCATCCGCATGTGCCAACACGCTGAACGCGCCGGCAATACGCACGAACGGCTTGTCGAGGCCGCTGATGAGTTCCGGATTGCCGGTATTGCCGAACCAGGTTTCGAGCGCGAGTTCGATATCACGCAAATCGCGCTCGATCTCGGTGTGCACCTGGACGAGTTGTTGGTTCGACTGCGCCTGTTGCGACGCCTCGTCCATGAGCTGCGCGGGCGGCAAAGCACCCAAGGCCTGCGGCGCCTCTACACTGACCTTGAGACGCGCCGCCATATTTTGCGCACGGGCTGCAAACCCGGCGTCGGGTGCATGGCCCGTCTCCAGCGCGTGCTCGATCATCAACAGCGCGCAGGCGCCTTCCAGCGCTGCGGCGTCGTGCACGGTGGTGTGATGCAGCGCCGGTTGAGCGAGACTATTCGCGGTATCCGCCAACTGCACCACCAGGGCCGTCAGCGCGAGCTCGCCCAGCGGCTCGCAGGCAGCCGCCAGCGCCCGCGCACGATGTTCGAATTCGGCAAATCCGCTAGCGCCCGCGGCACAGTCTTGCCACAACTCTTGCAACCCATGCGCCTTGCTGCGTACCTCGGCCACCGCCTCTGCGCTAAACCCCGGTAGCGGTGCTTCTTCGATATCCAATGCGCCGCGCAAACCGCAGCGTTGCTGTACCTCGTCCACCAGGGCGCTCACCGGCTTGGCGCGCGCCGCCAGATACAACGCATCGCGTTGCAAGGCTTCCGGCGTATCGACCGGCCCTTGCAGCATTCGGCCCAGATGCAAATTAAGCTGGGTCAGCAAGCGGCGCACCTGCGCATCGACGGCCAGCCCATCGTGCAGCAGCGCATCGAGCACGGCGCGCGCCACCCACCACAGCC
>JAYUAH010000049.1:0-14045 GCA_043741415.1 Betaproteobacteria bacterium | reverse complement strand
ATCCGACAGCGAGATCGCCTGACGCCGCGCCAGCGGCTTCAAGTCGTCAGGCAGCTCGGCTTCGGCCGGCATCTGCGCCTGCTCCAGCAGCACCGGGATCACGCGCACGCCTCGCTGCAAGGCCGTGGCGATTTCCAGCCGCACCCAGTCGCCGGCCTGATCCAGGCGGCGACCGCTGCTGCCCGGCGTGTTCAACCAGGCGTTGCCCATCAGCACCAGCAGCACGCGGCAGGATGCCAGCGCCTTGTTCAAGCGTACGGTGAAATCGGCGCCGGCCTCGATATCTTCGATGTCGCGGAAGATGCGCTGCTCGCCAAATTCGCGCGCCAGCGCATCGTGCAGGCGGCCTGCGGCGAACGGCAGGTCACTGCGCCGGTAACTGATAAAAATGCCGTCCACTTCCATGACAGGCCCCTGGGTTGGATTGGGAATTTTTTCCTGGCCGAGTATGCAGGTCGAATGTAGCCGCCGGCTGGCGGATGGTCAACAGCTCCAGTAGGCTTTCAATTCCCGATAATTTTTTCCCAATTTGCGGTAAAGTCATATTGTCATGGATTTCAGCTTCCTAAATCAGCCTGCCTTTTCCGGCGGCGGCGTCTACCTTGACTGGGTCATCTCCGGCGTCAAGTGGACGCTGCTGGTGTCCATCCTCGCCTGGATCATCGCGTTTTCCGTGGGCTCGGTGCTTGGCATTCTGCGCACGGCACCGCTCGCGATACTGCGTGTGCCGGCGACGATTTACGTCGAGCTATTCCGCAACGTACCGCTGCTGGTGCAGATGTTCATCTGGTATTTCGTGGTGCCGGAAATCGTGCCCAAGACGGCAGGCGATTGGCTGAAAACACAAATGCCGCTGCCGGAATTCTGGAACGCGGTGCTGTGCCTCGGCTTTTACACCGCGTCGCGCGTGGCCGAGCAGGTGCGCTCCGGCATCCAGTCCATGCCCAAGGGCCAAACCAACGCGGCGCTGGCGATGGGCCTCACGCTGCCGCAAACCTATCGCCACGTGCTGCTGCCGATGGCGTACCGCATCGTGATTCCGCCGATGACCACGGAGTTCCTCACCATTTTCAAAAATTCCTCGGTGGCGCTCACCATCGGCGTACTGGAACTCACCGCACAAGCGCGGCAGATTTCTGAATATACCTTCCGCACCTTTGAAATTTTCATCATCGCCACCATTATTTACGCGCTGATTACGCTCACCGTCACCTTCTCCATGCGCTGGCTGGAAAACAAAACCCGTGTGCCGGGTTACATTGGCGGCGCGGGCAAGTAGACTATGTTTACAGGCCATCCTACTATTGCGCATCAGCGCCTAGAATCCCCCCTCTCCCTCCGGGAGAGGGGCTGGGGTTGAGGGAAAGCCATGTTCACAGGCTTTGACTTCGAGGTTATTCAAAGATCGTTACCTTACCTGTGGCAGGGCATGCAGTTCTCGCTGGGCCTGACGTTGCTGGCGATGCTCGGGGGCATTTTTATCGGCACGCTGCTCGCGCTGATGCGCTTGTCGAAATTCAAAATGCTCAGCTATCCGGCCGGCGCCTACGTCAATCTGGTACGTTCGATACCGCTGATCCTGGTGATTTTCTGGTTTTATTTTTTGATTCCGCTGGCGATGAAAAAACTCACCGGCAATCCCTACGCGTCAGGCATCGGCCCGTTTTACTCGGCGTTGATCGCGTTCACCATGTTCGAGGCGGCGTATTACTGCGAAATTATCCGCGCCGGCATTCAAAGTGTGCCGCGCGGGCAAGTCAGCGCCGCCTACGCGCTCGGGCTCAATTACCGTCAAGCGACGATGCGCGTGGTGCTGCCGCAAGCCTTTCGCAACATGATTCCGATTTTACTCACCACCAGCATTATTTTGTTTCAGGATACGTCGCTGGTGTATGTGGTCGGCCTTACCGACTTCATGGGTGCCGCCGGCAAGATCGCGCGCCGTGATGGGCGGCTGGTGGAAATGTATCTGTTTGCGGCGCTGATTTACTTTCTCATCTGTTTTTCCGGATCTCAATTAGTCAAGCGGTTGCAAGCGCGCTACAACGTGGGGCGCAACTGACGGGGCGTTCATTGGCCATCAGGCCATTGAACGCCAATACCTCCCCTCTCCCCCCGGGAGAGGGGCCGGGGGTGAGGGCAACCGTATGTCGAGTATGCCGGGGATACTCAAAAGGGATTCATATGATCGAAATGAAAAACGTCAGCAAATGGTACGATGCCTTCCAGGTGCTGAAAAACTGCACCACGAGCGTAGCTAAAGGCGAAGTCGTCGTCGTCTGCGGGCCATCGGGCTCCGGCAAATCCACGCTGATCAAAACCGTCAACGCACTGGAGCCGTTTCAGCAGGGCGAAATCACCGTGGAAAATATTTCCGTCGGTGCGCCGGAAACCGACCTGCCCAAACTACGTTCGCGTATCGGCATGGTGTTCCAGAATTTCGAGTTGTTCCCGCACATGAAAATCATCGACAACATCAACCTGGCGCAGGTCAAGGTGCTGAATCGCTCCACCGATGAAGCCACCGCAAAATCCATGTCGCTGTTGAAACGCGTGGGACTCGAAGCGCAGGCACAAAAGCACCCCGGCCAACTCTCCGGCGGCCAGCAACAACGCGTGGCCATCGCGCGTGCGCTGGCGATGGACCCGATTGCGATGTTGTTCGACGAGCCCACCTCCGCGCTCGATCCGGAAATGATCAACGAAGTGCTCGACGTGATGACCGAACTCGCCAAGGAAGGCATGACCATGATGGTGGTCACGCACGAAATGGGCTTCGCCAGCCGCGTTGCGCACCGCGTGGTGTTCATGGACACCGGCGAAATTGTTGAAGACGCGAAGAAAGACGATTTCTTCGGCAAGCCACGCTCCGAGCGAGCGCAACATTTTCTGTCGAAAATACTGCATCACTAAATTCAAAATCCTTTTTGCCGCAGAGGACACGGAGAACTCCGGAGTTTGCGCGGTTTTCTCCGTGTCCTCTGTGTCCTCTGTAGCGAAGGGTTTTGAACCGGTTTCCACATGCGAGTGTTATGAAAAAAACTATTTTAAATCAAATACTTACAACAATACTACTGAGTACGGGCTGGTCTACTCACGCCGCCGAACCCGCAGCGTCATACCCCTCAAAACCCATACGCGCGATAGTCGGCTACGCACCCGGCGGCGGCAGCGACATCATGGGCCGCATCATGGGGCAGGAACTTTCCAAAGCGCTGGGCCAACAAATCATTGTGGAAAACCGTGCGGGCGCGGCGCAAAACATTGCCGCCGAATACATCGCGAAGTCGCCCGCCGATGGTTACACGCTGTTCATGAGTTCCGCGGCGCTCGGCATCAACATCAGCCTCTACCCGAAAATCAATTACCACCCGGTGAAAGATTTCGCGCCGATTGCGCTGTTCGCTATCAGCCCGAATCTGCTGATCACGCATCCATCGCTGCCGGTTAAGACGGTGAAGGAGTTCATCGCGTTTGCGAAACAAAATCCCGGCAGACTTAATTACTCCACTTCGGGCAGCGGCAGCACGCAGCACTTGTCGGGCGAAATGCTGAAGGTGATGGCCGGCATCGGCATAGTGCACATCCCGTATCGCGGCAGTGCGCCGGCGATCACCGCACTGCTGTCGGGCGAAGTGGAGTTTTCGTTCTCGAATATTCCCTCGGTGATCAGCTATTTGCAGAGTAACCGTTTGCGCGCGATTGCGATCACCAGCGCCAAGCGCTCGGCACTGTTGCCCAATCTGCCGACCATGGCCGAAGCCGGTGTGCCGAAATTCGAAACCGCCACCTGGTATGGTTTGCTTGCGCCCGCCGCCACGCCGCGCGACATCGTGATAAAACTCAATCACGCGGTGAACACGATTATGAAGAACCCGGAGTTCAACAAGCGTTTGGCATTACTCGGCGCCGATCCCGTAGCCGAATCGCCCGAGTTTTTCGCCAATCATCTCAGAGCAGAGATTGAACGCTGGGCGCCGGTGGTCAAAGCGTCAGGGGCGAAGCCGGAGTAGATTTCAAAATTTGTAGGATCGGTGGAGCGTAGCGCAACCCATCATGCGATGTAACCGCGAGTGTGATGGGTTACGCTGCGCTCCACCCGTCCTACGCGTTCGCGGTTCGCTTGCGTTCGTTGAGCAACATCCTGCCCGGCCGCGCACCCGTGGCTTTACCTTGCACCCAAACCGGCTCGCCATTGACGATCACTGTGTCGATGCCCTTCGCCGGCTCGGTTGAATTCTTGAAATCCGCCGTATCAATCACCAGTGCCGCATCGAACAACGTGATATCGGCATGCGCGCCTTTTTGCAGCACGCCACGTCCGCTCAACCCAAATTTCTTCGCCGGTAACCCGGTCATTTTGTAGACCGCGGTTTCCAGCGTAAACAGCTTCAAGTCGCGCGCGTAATGCCCGAGCACGCGCGGGAACGTGCCCCATAGCCGCGGATGCGGCTTGGCATCGTGCGGCAGGCCGTCGGAGCCGATCATGGTTTCATCGAATGCCAAAATGCGCTGCACATCTTTTTCGTCGAGCATGAAATAAATCGCGCCCGCAGGTTTGAGTTTCTCTACGGCTTCAGCCTGCGTCACGCCCATACGCCGCGCCACTTCATCCAGATCGACGCCGGAAAATTCCGGATGCGGTTTCGACCAGGTGATGATAATGCGCGACGATTGCGCCAGCCGGTCATCGCGCAGCACGGTGGACGACGCGATGTACGGATAACAATCGAGACACACCGGCTGCTCGCTCATGCGCTGCGCAATCAGCGCCAGCGTTTCCGCCGAGCGCCCGTGATTGCGCAGGCCCACCGTTTTGTGATGCGAAATCACCACCGGCACATTCAGCGCGCGGCCGATGGCGCAGGTTTCTTCGATGGACTCAGTGACCTGATCGTCTTCGTTGCGCATGTGCGTGACGTACATACCGCGGAATTCAGTGAGCGGGCGGCACACCTCGATGATTTCTTCGGTCGGCGCGCAGGCCGCGGGCGGGTACGCGGTGCCCGTGGAAACACCGATCGCACCCGAGGCCATCGACTCGCGCGCGAGTTCACGCATGCACGCAATTTCACTTTTGGTCGCCGCGCGTTCGAGTTTGTCCATCACCGCGACGCGAAACGTGGTGTGCCCCACCAGGCATGCCGCGTTAATCGCCGCCGGAGTCGCGGCCAATTCTTCGCGATAGGCACCAAAAGACGGAAAGCGAAACCAGCCGCCGTCGTTGTCCAGCAGATCGAGCGGCGGCGTGATCACGCCCGCGCGCGGCGCCGGCGAATGCGCGAGACTGATACCGCAGTTGCCGACGATCACCGTGGTCACGCCCTGACTCACCTTGGGCGTCATAGCCGGATCGGAAAACAACATGCGGTCGTCATGCGTGTGCACGTCGATAAAACCGGGCGCAGCGATCAGGCCCGTCGCGTCGATTAGACGCTCGGCGCCGGCGCCTTTGAGATCGCCGACAGCGGCGATCAAGCCATCGCGCACGCCGATGTCACCTTGAAAGCGCGGCGCGCGTGTGCCGTCGATGATGGTGGCGTTGCGGATGAGCAGGTCGTAGTGTTGTTGGGTCATCGTTTAATCCAGTTTCGCCCCCGACTTCTTCACCACCTCACCCCACTTAACCGACTCAGCCCTCACAAACTCAGCAAACTCCGCCACCGAGCCACCCACCGGCTCCGCATCAATCGCCGCATAACGCTCCTTCAACGCCGGCGATTGCAGCGCGCGATTCACCTCAGTATTCAGCTTCGCAATAATCTCGCGCGACGTGCCTACCGGTGCCACCAGCCCGCCCCACGCCGTCGTCACATAGCCGGGAACACCCGCTTCAGCGATAGTCGGCAGCTCCAGAAACACCGGCGAGCGGCGCGGCCCGCTGACACCCAGCCCGCGCAGCTTGCCCGCTTTCACCTGCGGCGAAATCGAGGTCAAGTTGTCGAACATCAGTTGCACCTGCCCCGCCATCAAATCCTGTATGCCTTGCGGGCTGCCTTTGTACGGCACATGCATGATTTGCGTGCCGGTCATGATCTTGAACAGTTCGCCGCCGAGGTGGCCGGTGGTGCCGTTACCGCCGGACGCATTCAACAATTTGCCTGGATTCTTTTTCGCGTAGTCGATCAGTTCACGCACGCTTTTCACCGGCAGCGCCGGATGCACCGCCAACAAATTATGCGTGGACAAAAATTGCCCGATCAGCGCGAGGTCTTTGTCGGGGTCGTACGGCTGCTTGGGCAGCAGGGTTTTGTTGATCGCCAGCGTCACCACGTTGGCATAGCCCAGCGTGTAACCATCGGGCGTGGCGCGCACCACCATTTCGGTGCCGATGGTCTGCGCGCCGCCGGGCCGGTTGTCGATCACGATCTGCTGGCCCATCTGCTTCACCAGCTCGATAGCGAGGACGCGCGTCACCACATCGGGCGAACCGCCCGCCGCAGATGAAATAATCAAACGGATCGGCCGATCCGGATACACCGCATAAGCAGCCTGACTGGCCAGCAAGGCCAATACAACGTAAGTATTTGATTTTAAACAATATTTCATTTATCGCTCATTTTTCACTCATTTTTCACACAGCCGCGCCATCAACCCACGCACAAACGCTTCGCTGCGCGCCACCTGCTCCAGCGACACAAACTCATTCGGCTTGTGCGCCTGCTCAATCGAACCCGGCCCGCAAATCACCGTAGGAATGCCCGCTTTTTGAAACTGCGAACCCTCGGTGCCATACGATACTTTGCCGATCTCCGTGCTGCCCGACAGCGCCTGCGCCAGTGCGACCACTTCGGTTTCCGCGCTGTTATCCAAAGCGGGTATTTGCGACATCAGTTGAATGTCGAAGCCCGCGTTGGCGTAGACCGATTTCATTTCCGGTTCCAGCGTTTTCGTGACGTAGTCCTTGAATTCGGCTATCAGCTTTTCAGGATCGTCCGCCGGCAGATGCCGGAACTCGAAGTCGAACGTGCATTCATGCGGCACGATGTTCAGCGCCGTGCCGCCGTGCAGAACGCCGGTGTGCACTGTCGTGTGTGCCACGTCAAAGCCGCGATCATAAGGCCCGCTGTCGCGATGCCGCCGCGCCATGCGTTTCAAATACGCCACGGCCTCGGCCGCGGCTTCTACGGCATTCACGCCGCTGGGCGAGTAGCCGGAATGCGCAGCCAGCCCGCGCACCGTGGCACGATAACTTTTTTTGCCTTTGTGCGCGATCACCGATGTCATCATGGTCGGCTCGCCGACGATGCACGATTGCGGCTTAATGCCCGCCGTCGCGAGATCGCTAATCATGCGCCCAACGCCGATGCAGCCCACTTCTTCGTCATACGACAACGCCAGATGCAGCGGCGACTTCAAGCCACGCTGCACGAATGCCGGCAGCAACGCCAGCACCACGGCGATAAAACTCTTCATGTCCGAAGTGCCGCGACCGTAGAGTTTGCCGTCGCGCTCGATCAGCGTGAAGGGATCGGCGTCCCATGCCTGCCCCTGCACCGGCACTACGTCGGTGTGACCGGAAAGCACGATGCCGCCGTCGCGCCGTGGACCGAGGGTTGCAAACAGATTCGCCTTGCGCTTGTCGTCATCAAACGTCAGGCGTATATCCGCGTCATACGGCTTCAGATATTCACGCACGTAGTCGATCAGATCAAGATTCGACTCACGGCTCACCGTGGGAAAGCTAACCAGCTTGCGGATCATTTCCACGCTGGCTGTTGAAGCATCCATGCGAAAACTCCAGACTATAAAGAGGCAGGATAGAAGCGCCCCGCGCTACTGTCAATCGCGGCAAATTCCGGTATGCTGCACCGACTCGAATTCTGGAGGCTGTTTATGAAATGCCGGCTATTGATGGTTGCGACATACTGCGCAACGCTACTGTTGCCCGCGGCGCCCAGCCGTGCCGCCGATATCAGCATCGCGCTGAGTGCAGACGTGACCTCCATGGATCCGCACTATCACAACCTGACGCCCAACAATAATGTGGCGGAGCATATTTTCGAAACGCTGGTGACCAAGGATCCGCGCTCCAAGCTCAAGCCCGCGTTGGCGGAATCGTGGCGCGCGGTGGACGATCTCACCTGGGAATTTAAATTGCGCAAAGGCGCCAAATTTCACGACGGCGGCGACTTCACTGCGCAGGACGTGGCGTTTTCGCTGGACCGCGTGCCCAACGTGCCGAACAGCCCATCATCGTTTGCCGCTTACACCAAGCAGATCACCGAAAAAATTATTGTCGATCCGCTCACCATACGCTTCAAGACGGCGGCGCCTTATCCGCTGATGCCCAATGACATGAGCACGGTTTTCATCATCTCCGCACGCGCCGCCAAAGGTACGACACCTGCGGGTGCCGCCACCGAAGATTTCAACAGCGGCAAAGCGACCATCGGCACCGGCCCATTCAAATTTGTGCGTTACGCCAAGGGCGACCGCATCGAACTCACCCGCAACGAGAACTATTGGGGCACGAAACCGGCGTGGGACAAAGCGACTTTGCGCATCATCACCGGCGACCCCACGCGCGTTGCGGCACTGCTCGCGGGCGATGTGCGCGCGATTGAGAACGTACCCACCGCCGACATCGCACGCATTGCTAAGAGCGCCGATCTCACGTTGTACCGCACCGTATCGCACCGGGTGATGTACATTCATCTCGACAGCAGCCGCGAGCGCTCGCCGTTTGTCACCGACAAAGCCGGCAAGCCGCTGGAAAAAAATCCGTTGAAAGATGTGCGTGTGCGGCGCGCGATTTCCAAAGCCATCAACCGCCAGGCGCTGGTCGAGCGCGTGATGGAAGGTGCGGCGGTCAGCACCGGGCAACTGATGCCCGAAGGCATGTTCGGTTACACCAGCGCATTAAAGCCCGAGCCGTACGACGTCGACGGCGCAAAAAAATTGCTTGCCGAAGCCGGCTACCCCGACGGCTTTGCCATGACGCTGCACGCACCCAACGACCGTTACGTCAACGACGAACAAATCGCACAGGCCATCGCGCAGTTGCTCGCGCGCGCCGGCATCGCCACCAAAGTGGAAGCCTTGCCCTCGAGTGTTTATTTCACCCGTGCCACCAAATTGGAATTCAGCTTCATGCTGGTGGGCTGGGCGTCGGACACCGCGGAAGCCTCATCGCCGCTCAAGGCCTTGCTGGCAACCTACAACACGGAAAAAGGCATGGGCACCGCCAATCGCGGCCGCTATTCCAATGCCAAAATGGACGCAACGTTAACCCAAGCGCTCGCAATAGTAGACGACAGCAAACGCGAACGCATGTTGCAGCAAGCCACCGAGATTGCGGTGGGCGACTTGGGCATTATCCCGCTCTATCATCAGCACAATCTGTGGGCGACGCGCAAAAGTGTGGGCTACGCGGCGCGCACGGATGAGCGCACGCTGGCGCATGAGTTCAAACCCCAGTGAGGCGTGTGTCGTTAGACGTGAGGAGTAAGGCGTAATGCGTATTCGAATTTTGGTTGCTCTATTGGCGTTATGTGGCATGGTTACGCAAGCCGCCGACTTGCGCATCGGTCTCTCCGCCGACGTCACCACGATAGACCCGCACTTTCTAGCCTCACAGCCCAATCTCACCGCCGGCTACCATGTGTTCGACGCGCTCACGCATGTGGATGAAAAAGCGCGCTTGATTCCAGGTCTCGCGATTGCATGGCGCGCGGTCGATGCCACCACCTGGGAATTCAAGCTGCGGCCCGGCGTTAAGTTTCACGATGGCTCCGATCTCACAGCGGAAGACGTGATTTTTTCACTGGAGCGTCCGCTCAGCATCAAGGGCAGTCCTGGCGGATTCGCGGCCTACGTCGGTGCCATCGCCGCCAAGGAAATCGTCGACACACAAACCCTACGCATCAAAACGAAAGTGCCCTACGGCGCGCTGCCCGAAGATTTGAATTCGATCATGATCGTATCGAAAAAAATTGCCGCCAACGCGGCCCCCGAAGATTTTGATTCGGGGCGCGCCACCATCGGCACCGGGCCGTACAAGTTCGTGCGCTTCGCTCGCGGTGATCGGGTCGAGTACACGCGCAACGACAATTACTGGGGTGGCCGGCAGGCGTGGGAGAAACTCGCGCTGCGCATTATGCCCACCGATCCCGTGCGCACCGCGGCGCTGCTCGCCGGTGACTTGGACGTGATCGAACACGTGCCGCCCTCGGATAGAGAAAAATTATCCAAAAACAATAAGTTACGCTTGGATCAAACGATTTCGTGGCGCACCATTTTTTTGCATCTCGATCAGTATCGCGATCACCCGCCACTCATCACCGACCGCGCCGGCAAGCCGCTGGCCAAAAATCCGTTCATGGATGTGCGCGTGCGGCGCGCCATGTCGATGGCCATCAATCGCACGGCCATCGCGGAACGCGTGATGGAGAAACTCGCGGTGCCCGCGGGCAACATCGTATCGCCCGGTGTATTCGGCCACAACCCGCAGTTGAAGCCCGAAGCGTACGATCCCGACGGCGCGAAAAAATTATTGGCTGAAGCGGGTTACCCCAACGGCTTCACAGTCACTTTAAGCGGCCCCAACAACCGCTACATCAACGATGAACAAGTGTTGCAAGCCGTGGCGCAAATGTTGACGCGCATCGGCATCCAAACCAAAGTCGAAGCACTACCGTTCAACGCCTTCCTTGGCAAAGTGCGCAAGGAAGAAACCAGTTTTAATCTACTGGGCTGGGGCTCGTTCGCCGGCGATCTTGCACTGCGCTCACTGCTCGCCACACCGAATACCGAGCGCGCCTGGGGCGCGTGGAACTGGGGGCGCTCATCCAACCCTAAGCTCGATCAACTGATAGGCCAGTCGCTGGCATCGGTAGATGCCAAGGCGCGCGAAGCCATCGCGCACGAAGCGGCTGCTGTTGCGCTAAGCAATGTGTCGCTGATCCCGCTGCATCATCAAATCGTCAGTTGGGCGATGCGCAGCGACATCGCTTACGTGCCGCGCACGGACGAGTTTACTTTTGCGCATTTGTTTAAGCCGCGCTAACCAATAGATTCCGCTCATGCTTCGACGAGCTCACCACGAACGAAATTAACAAAATGAAACCCGAAATCGTTTTCCTGAAAGCCTTTTACGAACCCGCCATGGCCGAGCTGGAGCGCGACTTCATCGTGCATAAAGCCTATGCCGCAAGCGATCCACTCGCTTACCTCAAACAACACTGCACCCACGCGCGCGCCGCAATTTCAACCACCATCACCGAAGTCACCCGCAGCCATTTCGAAGCACTGCCCAAGCTGGAATTACTCGCCTGCTACGGTCCCTATGTCACGCTGATCGACCTCGCCGCCGCGAAGGATTACAAGGTCGCTGTCACCCACACGCCTGACTCCACCGCGGAACCGGTAGCCGATCTCGCCATGGGTATGATCGTCGCCGTGATGCGGCGCATTTGCGAAGCGGATCGCTTTGTGCGTTCGGGGCTATGGCCGACACATTTGTTTCCGTCGGGCGTTGAAGTGCGCGGTAAAACCTGCGGCATTGTCGGCATGGGCCGCATCGGGCGCGAGGTCGCTGCGCGTGCGGCGAGCTTTGGCATGTCGATCTGCTATTTCGGGCCGCGCCGCAAAAATGATTTGCAATACCGCTATTTCGACAACCTGGAACAAATGGCAAGCGCAACCGATTGCCTGGTCGTCACCTGCGCACTAACGCCGGCGACACGAAATCTAGTCGATGCGCGCATCCTCGCCGCGTTGGGCAAAGATGGTTTTCTGGTCAACGTGTCACGCGGTGCCGTCGTCGATGAACCCGCGCTCATTGCCGCGCTCACGCAACAACACATCGCCGGTGCGGCGCTCGATGTGTTCGTCGACGAACCGCATGTGCCTGACGCCTTGCTGCGCATGGATAACGTGGTGTTAGCACCGCACATGGGCACCTCCACGCGCGAAGTGCGCGGGGACCGCAGTGAAAAATTGCTCGCTGATGTGCGTGCGCATTTTGCGGGTAAGCCGCTGCGTTACGCCATACCCTGAAGTCCCTGACTACTTTAGCCCTCAGGCGTCGAAGTCAAAAAAATAATTAAAAATCAAATAGTACGAAACTCCTCGATCGCAACCAATATCATCAGAACATGCTCGCCGCGATATTGATGGTAAACGCCAGAATCGCCGTGTTGAAGGCAAATGAAAACACCGATTGAAGCATCACCAGCCGCCGCATGCGCGGTGTCGCGATGTTGACGTCGGCGGTCTGCGACGCCACCGCGATGGTGAACGACAAGTAAAGAAAGTCGCCATAGTGCGGCTTGAAATTTTTGTCGCTGTCGGGATACTGCAGGCTGATGACATCGGGAAACCGGTAATACTCACTCGCATAGGTGAGCGCGAACAGCGTCGGCACAATAAACCACGAGCCCGCCACCGTCGCCAGCGCAAACAACACGTGCGGCAGCTCATGTGATCCGCCGGGCACCTTGGCCGCAGAAAGCTCGATCACAATGCCCGCCAGACTCACCACCGCCGCCAGCAACACGATGGACAGCACGGTCGCCGCGCCCTCCGCTTGATCCGCGGCGATGCGCCGCAGGCGTGAGTGATCAGAGCGCATCATCATCACCGCCACCAACACCAAATAAAGCCACACCGCCACGTTCCAGCCAAGCAGACTGCGGGTCACCACGCTGAGCTTACTTGGCAACAGCAGGCATGCGAGCAAACCAATCAGCATGGACGTGACCAATCGCGGGCGGGCTCGCAGGTGACTGAAAAAGGGGATCATTCGACTTGGGTCTCCGGCAGCGCAGCCAAGATTTTACGGTTAAGTGGCATGCAGATCAGTGTATACCACGCCACTAACATCACGCCCCGTTTGCCGCAGCGCGCGCGGATGGGATAATCTCCACGACACCCCTTCAATGTCCCAATCACGGATAACACCTCATGGCCCAAAACACTGCAAGCACCCGCGGCTCCATTGACGCCCACGCCCACTGGTCGCCACAACCTTACATCGAATACGCCGAACAACAAGGCGGCAAAGTCTCCGGCGGCGTACCGAGCCCGCTGATGTATGACCTTGAAGCGCGCGTGAAATGGATGGACTCACGCAACGTCAAAACGCATGTGCTGAGTTTGTCCGGCGGCATGCCGTGGCAATGGGCTTCGCTCGACGCAGCCGACAAACTCGCACGCATCGTCAACGATGCCGCGGTCGAAGCGCATCAAGCCTATCCCGACCGTTTTGTCGCGGCGGTGGCCATTCCCATGCGCGACCCGAAAGCGGCGCTGCGCGAAATGGATCGCATGGCGGGCAAACCCGGCATACGTGCCATGCACCTGCCCAACTCCGTCGTGGGCATCGACTACTTGTTCACGCCGCAGTATGAGCCGCTGGTCGCACGCTGCGAGGAACTGGGCCTGCCGCTGCTGTTCCACCCGCTCGACGGCCAACCCAATCACTACGGCGGGCCGGAGCGCCTGGCGGGCGAAAACTTCATTTACAACACGCTGGGCTTTCCCTTCGAGACCGCCACCCTCGCGGTCAAATTCATCTACAGCGGCTACCTCGATAAATATCCCAAGCTCGACATCGTGCTGCCGCATGCCGGCGGCTGCTTTCCCTATATCGCCGGACGCGTCGAGCACAGCATCAAAAAAGGCGCTGTCGAAGTCGCGTCCAATTTGAAAAGCTCCGTGCGTGATTACATCCGCCGCTTTCACTACGACACCTTGGCCTACTACCCCGAAACCCTGCGCTTCATGATCGACCTTATCGGCACCGACCGCCTGGTGATCGGCACCGACAACTACGCCAAGATGGATGTGGAATATCCGAATGCGCTGGTGGAAGAGTTGAATCTGCCGGCGGCGGATTTGCAGAAGATTCTTTGTGGGAATGCGGCGCGGTTGATGAAGTTGTAGACAGAAATCGGTCGCCCGAGTGAAAACAGCCACTCGAATAGCCACCTACGTGTTAGCGCTGGCCGTTGGCATTGCTCTTGGCTTCTATTTCGGTTCACGCGCTTATGAGGCTATGCAGTTCGGTGGAGAAATGCTAGAGACGGAATACTATGGAACAC
>JAYUAH010000048.1:0-2613 GCA_043741415.1 Betaproteobacteria bacterium | reverse complement strand
TAGTCTGGATTGAACAGACGACCTACCGCTTACAAGGCGGTTGCTCTACCACTGAGCTATACCGGCGCAGCGGCGCATTATACCTGCGCGCCCGGCGCCGTAGGCATAAGGATAAGCGGCGGGGCCACTATAATCCGCGTTCACTTTTGCAATGGGGAAAACCATGAGTCAGGCAGCACCAATCGGCGTCATCGGCATCGGGTTAATGGGCATGGCCTGCGCCACCCGTATGCGCGCGGCGGAGCTCGAGCTGCTGGGCTACGATGTCGACGCAAAAAAAATCGACGCGTTTGTCAAACTGGGCGGCCAAGCTGCGGCATCGGTGGCCGAGATTGCGAGCAGATGCCACCAGGTTGTGTTGGCAGTGTTCAACACCGAGCAAGTTGAAGCAACCGTCGATGCGCTGGTAGCCGCGCAGCCCGTCGGCAAAGCGCCACTCATCGCGCTGTGCGTCAGCACCTGCGATCCCGACAAAATTTCCAAGCTCGTCGCGCGCACACCGGTGAACAAAGTGCGCTATGTTGAAGCACCCGTTTCCGGCACCAGTGATCAGACCGAAAAAGGCGATGCGCTCGGCATGATCGGCGGCGATCCCGCAGCGGCCGCAGAAGCTAAAGACGTACTCGATGCGATCTGCCCGCGCCGCCACCATTTAGGCGCCGCCGGCAACGGGGGCCGCGCCAAACTCGCCATCAATCTGATTCTAGGCGTGAACCGCGCGGCACTGGCCGAAGGCCTGGTGTTCGCACAGAAGCTCGGCCTCGACCCTGGCGCGTTTTTGAAAGTCGCGCGCGAATCCGCCGCACAATCGCAGGTGATGGACATCAAAGGCCCGAAAATGGTCAGCGGCGATTACACCCCGCACGGCTTCATCACCCAGACGCGCAAGGATTTTTTGCTGATGCTCGAACAAGCCAAAGCACGCGGGCAGGGCCTGCCGCTGGCAGAAACCTATGTCAGCATCGTCGATGGCTGCGTGGCCGCAGGCGAGGGCAACTTCGACAACTCGGCGGTGATTGAAGAAATCCGCCGGCGCAAGCCGCAGTAAATCGTAGGATGGGTATAGCGTAGCGCAACCCATCACAAACACATTGGCATATAGCGTTGGGTTGTGATGGGTTACACCCATCCTACGGGTGCGGCGCTGCGTTAAGTCTGCCCCGCCATGCGCTTTTCAATGTGTTTCTTCACACCTTTTTTGCCGACGCTGGTTTTCGGCTTCCAGATGTTGGTGTGCTTCAACAAATCGTCGGTCTTCCACACGTGTTTGGCGTCGCCCATGTAGACGATGAACACTTCACAGCCATCGGGATATTCATACGGGCCGTGCGGGATATCCCAGCCGAACACATAGTCGCCGGGACGCAGATCTTTACCTGCCACGCACATGCGGCCCTTGGTCACGAGTATCGAATGCCAGCTTTTGTGCGTGTGCTTGGGTTCGACGTAGCCGGCGGGGAAACGCTGCTTCATGTCGATGCGGTTCATCACCGGATCGTAGTTCAGCACTTTGACTTTCACACCCTTGGGCAGCGTGAGTATGCCGCGCACATCATCGGATTCCCACGGAATGTCTTTGTCATAGATCGCGCGGAACGTGTGATCGTAGCCGCCTTTGGTTTTTTTGCTCGCGGATTTTTTTACTGCTTTTTTTGCTGCCATGACTTCCTCTCTGGTTGGTTAAAAAATTCAATAAAAACAATTACTTAACTATAACCCGCTCACCGCTGCGCGCGGACTCGATAATAGCTTCGAGCGCTGCGATGTTGGCGAGCATTTGATCCTGCGGCATCAGGTACGGCGCGCGGCCCTCGACCGCATCGGCAAACGCTTCGACGTTGGCGAGCACGCTGGACGACGGCGCGTATTCAACTGTGCTGCGTTTATCGCCGGTCACCACTTTGGTCATGGTCCAGCCCATTGGCGTACTCGGATGCGCCTTGTCGCGCACTTCAATCCAGCCTTTGCTGCAATACACCGCGAAGCGACCGTCGAAGGGTGTCGCCAGTATCGCGCTCAACAACGCGTGCCCCCCCTTTTTGAATTTCACCATCGCCGCCAAGGTGTCGCCGTTGGTCAGCGGACTGCCCAATTGTTTGACGCTGCACCACACGCTTTCCGCCGCGCCGAATACCGACACCGCTAGATCTAGGATGTGTATGCCAGTCGCGGTGATCGGCCCGGCGGGCGCTTCTTCGGGCGTAAGCCGCCAGTTGTCGGCGGGCAACGCGAGAAATTTATCCTGACTGAAATTCGCCTCGATTTGCAGCGGTACGCCGAGCTCACCGGACTGAATCGTGCGCATCAAATCCAGGATCGGCGGCTCGAACCGGCGTTCGTGGCCGATGGCGATTTGCAGTTTGTTGGCGTTGATCGCCGCCAGCGCGCGCACCGCGTCCGCACGCGTCAGCGCCAGCGGTTTTTCGCAGAACACATGTTTGCCGGCGTTGGCCGCGGCGATCACCTGCTCAGTGTGCGTGGTGTGCGGCGTGCACAGAATTACCGCCTGCACCTTGGGATCTTTCAGCACGTTGGCATAGTCCGACACCATCTCAAAGCCGTGCTCACGCGCAAAATCTACTTCGCTCGCTGGATAGCGCTTCATGCCCTTGA
>JAYUAH010000047.1:0-2618 GCA_043741415.1 Betaproteobacteria bacterium | reverse complement strand
AGCGCATCGTGCGTTCGAAGTACGACACCGATGGTTTTTTGCAAACCATCGCGCGCATGGGCACTTATGCCAATCAAAGTACGCCGTTGTTGCCGCAGCGCCGTCTGACCGGACGCGATACGGATGTAGTGGGCGAAGATCGGGCACGCATCCAGCGCTCGCAAGCGGCTTACTTTGCGTCGGTAAATCTCAGCCCGCATACCACGTGGGAATATGATCTGAAAACGTTTCCGCGCCCCAAGGGCAAGGCTACGCGCGTGGTGATTACCGAATGGGATTTGCCGCGCCCGACCATCGAGCCGCACGACGTGGTGGTCGACAGCAAAGGCATGGCGTGGTTCTCGAATTTTGGTGAACAAACCATCGGCAAGTTCGATCCGAAGAGTGGCAAGCTCGAAGAAATCCCCGTGCCGACGCTGAAAAAAGGCTCACCGCTGGGTGCCTTGTCGATACGCATGGATCGCGATGAAAACATGTGGCTGGGCGCCATGTATCAAGCGGCCATACTCAAATACGACACCAAGAACAACAAGCTTGAACACTGGGAAGCGCCGCCGGAATGGAACCGCCCCAACACGCAAATCAATATGACCAGCCCGATGAACATCGGCGTCGACGGCAAAGTGTGGGCGCAGAACAACGGCTTCGCCGGCGTGCATCGCATTGACCTGAAAACCGGCAAGTGGGAAGTGTGGGAGCCGTACAAGGCGTCACCGCAAGGGCACAATATTTACGACGTGATTTCGGATTCGCAGAATAACGCCTGGTTTACCAACATCGGCCGCAATCACATCGGCCGCATCGATGCGAAAACCGGCGACGTGAAAATCTACGAGACGCCGACGCAAAGCTCGGGCCCGCGCCGCGGCTCGATGGATGCGCAGGACCGTATCTGGTTCGGCCAGTATCGCGGCAATCGCATCGGCATGATGGATACCAAGACGCTGGAAATGAAAGAGTGGCTGGTGCCGACGCCGTGGGCCGCGCCGTATGACGTGGCAGTGGATAAAAACGGCGAAGCGTGGACGGGCTCGATGCTGAATGATCGCGTGGCGCGCCTCAATCCCAAGACCGGCGAGTTTGTTGAATATCTGCTGCCACGTAACAATGTGAATATCCGCCGCGTATTCGTCGAAAACCAATCCGGCCCGCGCACCACGTTCTGGGTCGGCAGCAACCACGGCGCATCGATCATCAAACTGGAACCGCTCGACTAAGGCGGTAGCCGCTCCACCAAGACGTATGAAAAACATCCGGCTGGTCGTGTCCGACATGGCGGGCACGACCGTCAAGGATAGCGGTGAGGTCGCACGCGCTTTTTCTGCGGCACTAGCCGATCACGGTATCGAGGTGTCGGCGGATCAGATCAATGCGGTGCGCGGGGCTTCCAAGCGTGAAGCGATTGCGACGCTGGTGGCGCCGAAGTATGGTGCTGATGCGGCACGTGTGGAGGCGGTTTACGCCTCATTCAAAAATCAGTTGCAGCGTGTGTTCACGAAAGAAGCGCAGCCGGTGGCCGGTGCTGTCGAAACCTTTCAGTGGCTGCGGGGCAACCACATCAAGCTCGTTCTCAATACCGGATTTGATCGCGACATTACCGAAATTTTGTTGGATGCTTTGAAATGGCGCGACATGGCGGATGCGGTGATTTGCGGTGACGATGTGACGCAAGGCCGCCCCGCGCCGTATATGATTTTTCGCGCGATGGAGGCGGCGGGTATCGCTAGCGTGCATGAGGTGTTGAACGTCGGCGACACCGTTTCCGATTTGCAGGCGGCGCATAACGCGGGTGTTGCGGTGAGCGTGGGTGTGCTGTCGGGCGCGCACAAGCGTGCGCAACTCGAGCGCGAGCCGCACACGCATTTGCTGAATAGCGTGGCGCAATTGCTGCGGTTGTGGGGGTGATGGTGCAGCAGTGTGCGTGTCGTGTAATGCCCTATCGTCATGTCGCTGCCAGGAGAGGTAACGCTTGCTAACCGCGCTGCTAATCATTCACGGCCTGCTCGCCGTAGCCCTGCTCGGCGCCATCACCCATCAAGCCGCCAGCGTATGGTGGCCGCGGCGCAAGTCGGCTGACAACTTTGTCGGCCGCTTTCGCGCAGTGGGCGCGATGAATTACGCCAACGCTGTGGTGGTGCTGTATGTGAGCACGGCGATACTCGGCGCCATCATCTATCCGGAATTTCGCGTGTCGATACGCGGCGTGATCGAAGAGCTCGGCCATCGCTTCGTGATAGGTGCGTTCGAATTGAAAGAACACTTCGTGGTGGTGGGGCTGGCGCTGCTGCTGCCGTACTGGTTGTTCTGGCGTCCACCGCTGGCGGAGCAATATGCCAAAACCCGCGCAGCGCTCACCGCGATACTTGCGTTTGTGGTGTGGTGGGGATTTCTGGTCGGCTATATCATCAACAACGTGCGAGGATACGGCGCATGAATACGCGTTCCATTTCGGGTTTGGCGATTGTGTTCGCGATGGCGTACATCATTGTCTATTTGCTGGCGGTGTGGAACAACTACGCGCTGTTTACTTATCATCCGGTGCTCGGCGAAATAGGCTGGGGCGTGGAAAAATCGCGCGACGGGCCGGCGATGTATTGGTACGGCTGGCTATGCACGGC
>JAYUAH010000046.1:0-6215 GCA_043741415.1 Betaproteobacteria bacterium | reverse complement strand
GGGTATGGTCGTCAGCAAACTGATGGGCATCGATCTCATGATCCCGCTGCCGGTGATGGGACTGCCGTTGTTTAAAGTGCCGAGCCTGCAACATGTGCAATGGGCATTTGATGTATCGCTGCTGGCGCCGTTTGTGATTGCCGCGGTGGCGACCACGGTGGTGCTGATGGGCAATTTATCGACGGCGCAGCGCATCAATGACGCCGACTGGGTGCGTCCGAACTTCAAGTCGCTGTCGGGCGGGTTGGCTGGTAGCGGGCTCGCGGCGGTGTTCTGCGGCTTGGTCGGCAGTCCTGGCGTGATCAGCTCGACCTCGTCCATCGGATTATCGCAGGCCACCGGCGTCGCCAGCCGTACCCTGGGCTATGGCATCGCCGTCATGTTTGCGGTGCTGGCTTTTGTGCCGTGGGCGGTATTTTTTCTGATGGCAACGACCGCACCGGTGATGGCGGCGCTGCTGATATTTACCTCGATGTTTGTGCTTACCAGCGGCCTGCAAATGATCACCGCACGCATGCTGGATCAGCGCCGTGTGGTGGTTATAGGCCTGTCGTTTGCGATGGCGGTGATGGCGGATGTTTATCGCGAGGTGTTCGCCAAGATGCCCGATATGTTTCAGCCGGTGTTCGGTAATTCACTGGTGCTGGGCACCACCTGCGCCGTGGTGCTCAACCTCGTCATGCGTATCGGCATCCGCGAGCGCGAAACACTGCAGCTCGTGGCGCACACTGATGCGCGCGAGTTGATCGACCAGTTCATGTCCGAGCATGGCGCGCGGTGGGCGGCGCGCTACGATGTTGTGAATCGTGCGCGATTTTGTTTGCAACAGGCGGTCGAGGTGATCGGCGATGTGCCCGGTGGCGTGGAAATCTCGGTGAGCTTTGATGAATTTAATCTCGATGCACGGCTGGCCTACGAGGGTGCGCCGTTGCCGCTGCCCGATCGCAAACCCGATACCGCCGAAATTCTGGCCAGCGACGAGGGCGAACGGCAGCTCGCGGGTTACCTGCTGCGCGGCAGTGCCGATAAAGTGCAGGCGACGTACCGCGCCGGGCGCACCGTGCTGCATTTTCATTTTGATCACTAACGGGTGCTTGCGTTAGACTGTTCGCCCGGGATGGCGGGTTGCGCACCATAAATCGTTTCCTTTCGAAAGGATTGCAAAATGGCACTGATGGATTTTATTAAAGGCGAGTTTATCGACGTCATCGAGTGGACGGATGACTCGCGCGATACGTTGTCGTATCGATTTCCAGATGACGACAAGGCGATTAAGAACGGCGCGCAGTTGATTGTGCGCGAATCGCAGGTGGCGCAGTTTGTTTACCTCGGCGAATTCGGCGATTTGTTCAAGCCCGGCAAGCACACGCTCGCCACCGATAACATTCCGGTGCTGACCAAGCTTAAAAGCTGGAAGTACGCGTTCAATTCGCCGTTCAAAGCCGATGTGTATTACGTCACCACGCGGCTCTTCACCGGCAACAAGTGGGGCACGGCCAATCCGGTGATGCTGCGCGACAAGGATTTCGGCATTGTGCGGCTGCGTGCGTTCGGTACTTACGATTTTAAAATCGTCGATCCGAAAGTGTTTTTGAAAGAGGTCGCGGGCAGTGATTTTCATTTTCATCTGGATGAATTCGCCGACACCATGCGCTCGCGCATGGTCAGCGTGTTCAGCGATGCAATGGCGAGTTCGGGCGTACCTGCGCTCGACATGGCGACGCGTTACACCGAGTTGGGCGATGCACTGCTGCAACTCATCAATCCGCAGATCGGGCCCAAATACGGTTTGGAGATCACCAGCTTCCTGGTTGAAAACGTGTCGGTGCCGCCGGAAGTCGAAGCGGCCATCGACAAGCGTTCGAGCATGGGCGCGATCGGCAATCTCAACGATTACGTGAAATTCCAGATGGCCGAGGGCTTGGGCAAAGGCACCGGCGGCGGCATGGGCGGTACCGCAGCGGAAATGGCGATGGGCTTTTCGATGGCGCAGCAAATGATGAATCAACCGGGCGGCATGCTCGGCGCGCAAGGCACGCCGGCGGTGGCGCCGGGCGTTGGTGTGGGCGCCGCGGGTCCGGCCGCTGGCGGTTCGCCGATGCCTGATTTGCTGGGTGTTCCCGAAGTCGCCAAGCTGCTCGGCGTATCCGACGCGGATGTGCTGGCTACGCTGGAAAAGGGTGAACTCAAGGGCAAGAAAATCGGCTCGACCTATCGCATCACGCGCGCGGCGGTTGATGAATTCCTGAAGAGTTAGGCATGGCGGAAACCTGGGGCACGGCACCGGCGGAAGTGAAGCCGGAAGTCAAGGCGCGGGTCAAACACACTTGCCCCGCGTGCGGCGGCGAAGCGGTGTGGAACCCCGCCAAACAGGTGCTGGCGTGCGGCTTTTGCGGAACGCTGGTGCCCGGCAAAGTGGACGATGCTGCTACGGGACAGATTGTCGAGCACGATCTGGCGACGGCGCTGCGCAGCATCCCCGACAACAAGCGCGGCTGGGGCGCGCAACGGCAATCGGTGAAGTGTCAGAGTTGCCACGCGATATCGGTGTTCGACTCGGCGCGCCAGTCGCAGGCTTGCGAGTTTTGCGGCGCGACGGCGCTGGTGCCGTACGAAGAAGTCAAAGACGCCTTCTCGCCCGAAAGCCTGCTGCCGATGAAAATCGCCAACAGCCGGGCGCGCGATTTGATCAGAACCTGGTACGGCTCGCGCTGGTTTGCCCCCAACAAGTTGAAGAAGGCCGCGCTCACCGATACGGTGAAAGGCATTTACATTCCGTATTGGACGTTCGACGCGCAGGTGCATGCCGAGTGGGAAGCCGAGTCCGGCTACCATTACTACGAAACCGAGGAATACACCGACGGTTCAGGCAATCGGCAGACGCGGCAAATCCAGCGCACACGCTGGGAATACGCCAGCGGACGCATCGATCATTTTTTTGATGATGACCTGGTGCCGGCATCGTTGGGCATCCAGCCGAATCATTTGCGCGCCGTAGAGCCGTTCCCGACGACCGAGTTGGTGCCGTACGATGCGGCGTATTTATCCGGCTGGGTGGTCGAGCGCTATCAAATCGATCTGGTGGCAGCGGCACAGCGTTCGCGCGAGCAAATGGAACAGCAGGTGCAAGCGATGTGTGCCTCCGCAGTGCCCGGCGATACGCAGCGTAATCTCAATGTGCGTTCCGCGTTTAGCGGACAGACCTTCAAACACATGCTCGCGCCGCTGTGGATGCTGCAGTATCGCTACGGCGCGAAAAATTTTCAGGTGGTGATGAACGGCTACACCGGAAATATCTCAGGCGATTATCCGAAGAGTTGGCTGAAAATTGCGTTGGCGGCATTGGCGGTTATTGTCGTGCTGCTGATTTTGTTTAGCGTTGGCGGCCATCGGTAAGCATTTTGTATCGTAGGATGGGTGTAGCGTAGCGCAACCGATCACCGCGCTCGTTACACAATGCGCGATGGGTTGCGCTACGCTACACCCATCCTACAGAATTACGGTCACGCTAATACCGGCGGTAACTGCGGCGCGAGCGTCGCCCGTTCCGCCGTAGCCGCGCCGTTCAATGCAAAGCCCAGCAGTTTTCCCGACGCATCCACAAACAGCGATTTCACGCCATCAGTGGTCTGCTCAACCTGCCACTCGCCCACGGCACCGGGTGCCGGCGGCGAAACAATAGTCGGGCACGCGGGCGTTTTTACCAGCACCGGCATCGCCGGAAAATTCACTGGGGTAGGTTTGCCGCCGAGCGTTGCACCCAGCGCGCGCGCCGCATGCATGATGGGCATGACGTAGGGCATCACTAGGCCTTCGATTTCCATGCAGTCGCCCAGCGCGTAAATATCCGCGTCGCTGGTTTGCAGATGGCGATTTACCACCACGCCGCGATTCACTTTAAGGCCCGCCGCCTGTGCCAGCTCGGTACGCGGTTTAAGACCCACGGCGGACAGCACCACATCAGCGTTGAGCACGCTGCCGTTGTCGAGTGTGACTTTCAGCGCGGCACCGTCGCGATTAACGGACTTCGTGCCAGTACCGAAGTGCCACACCACGCCGAGTGTCGCGAGCTTGTCGCGCAGCATGGCACCGCCCTCCGGCGGTAGCAGCCGGCCCAGCGGTTGGTTGGCAATGTCGATGACCTCAACGTGGTGCCCGGCGACCACCAGATCATTGGCAAACTCGCTGCCAATCAAGCCCGCACCGATGATCACAATATTTTTACTGCCTTCGAGTAGCGTGTGAAAGCGGCCGTAGTCGTCAAGGTCATTAACCGTGATGATGGCGTCGGTGGCATCGCCTGCAATCGGCAAGCGGATTTGCGCCGCGCCCAATGCCAGCACCAGCTTGGAATAGGCGAGCGTTTCATCCCCAATCTGCACCGTGTGCGCGGCTGCGTTAATGGCGGTCACGCGCGTGTGTGCGCGCACGGTAGCGTTGAGCTGCGTCGCCATTTGCTCGGGCGAGTTGAGCGCTATGGCGGCCGGCGCCTTCTTGGACGCGAGCGCATTCGACAGCATCGGCTTGGAATAAAAATTTCCGCTGTCGGCGGCGATTACCGTCAGCGGCGTTTCCTTGTCGAGCTTGCGCAGTTCTTTGGCGACGTTGTAGCCGGCGAGACCGCTACCGAGGATGATAGTCGAGTGCATAGGTTTCTCATTGTTAAATTCGCATCAGGTGCGCATGGTATCAAACTCGGGATGTTCAGCAATTCGCGAGTCATCGAATTAAAAAAGCCGGCACTGCTTGAAAGCAGCGCCGGCTTTTTTGATTGAGCGGCAACTCGACGCAACCCGAATATCCCTCGCAAAGCGTTGACGGCTCACCGCCTATTGTGGCACTTCACTCGGTGGGATACCCAGCGCATCGGCAATCCCCTTGCCGTAGGCAGGATCGGCTTTCCGGCAGTTGCCCACGTGGCGAAGCTGAATGCTGCGCGGCGCTCCGCCAATGGAACGCGCGGTGTTGTCGAACAAGATCTGTTGCTGCGCGGGTGTCATGAGGCGGAATAGCGCGCCGGGTTGCGAGAAGTAATCGGCGTCTACGCGGTGGTTCCAGTGGTCGGCGGCACCGTCCAGGGGCAAGGGCGGCTCGCGGAAATCCGGCTGTTCTGCCCATTCGCCCTGATCATTGGGTTCATAGCCGAGCGTGCTGCCGTGATTGCCGTCGACGCGCATGGTGCCATCGCGGTGGTAGCTGTGCACCGGACAGCGCGGTGAATTGATGGGGATCAACTGATGATTGGTGCCGAGCCGGTAGCGCTGCGCATCACCATAAGAGAACAATCGTCCTTGCAGCATTTTATCCGGCGAGAAGCCGATGCCCGGTACGATGCTGGCGGGGTTGAAAGCAACCTGCTCAACCTCGGCGAAGAAATTCTCCGGATTGCGGTTGAGTTCCATCACGCCCACATCCATCAGCGGGTAGTCCTTGTGCGGCCACACCTTGGTGAGATCGAACGGATGATAGGGGACTTTCGCCGCGTCGGCTTCGGGCATGATCTGCACTTTGAGATGCCACTTCGGAAAATCGCCCTTTTCAATACTTTCGTAGAGATCACGCTGATGGCTTTCGCGGTCCTTGCCGATAATGGCTTCAGCTTCGGCGTCGGTCAGATTCTTGATGCCCTGCTGGCACTTGAAGTGAAACTTGATCCAGTAGCGTTCGTTGTTCGCGTTGATGAAGCTGAAGGTGTGGCTGGCAAAGCCGTGCATATGGCGGTACGACGCCGGGATGCCGCGGTCACTCATGACGATGGTGATCTGGTGCAGTGCCTCCGGCAGCGAGGTCCAGAAATCCCAGTTATTCTTGGCGCTGCGCATATTAGTACGCGGGTCGCGCTTGACGGCGTGGTTGAGGTCGGGAAACTTGAGCGGATCGCGCAGAAAAAATACCGGTGTGTTGTTGCCGACCATATCCCAGTTGCCTTCTTCGGTATAAAACTTCAGCGCAAACCCGCGGATATCGCGCTCGGCGTCAGCCGCGCCGCGCTCGCCGGCCACCGTGGTGAAGCGCGCGAATAGTTCGGTCTTCTTGCCGATCTGGGAGAAGATTTTTGCGCGGGTGTATTTCGTGATGTCGTGGGTGACCGTGAACGTGCCGTGCGCGCCGCTGCCTTTTGCGTGCATGCGGCGTTCGGGTATCACTTCGCGGTCGAAGTGCGCGAGTTTTTCCAGGAACCAGATATCCTGTAACAGTTGCGGGCCACGGGGGCC
>JAYUAH010000045.1:0-6222 GCA_043741415.1 Betaproteobacteria bacterium | reverse complement strand
GAGCGACGTGGTGAGTGTGCATCTGGTGCTGGGCGAGCGCACGCGCGGCATCGTCGGCGCGCACGAACTGTCGCTGATGAAACCCTCGGCGATTTTGGTGAATACCGCGCGTGGGCCGATCATCGACGAACCCGCGCTGATCGCCGCACTGCGCGACAAACGCATCGCGGGCGCGGGGCTGGATGTGTTTACGCACGAGCCCTTGGCCGATGACAGTGAATTGCGCACGCTGCCGAATGTAGTGCTGATGCCGCATCAAGGTCACAATGTGCAGGAGTTTTATCAAGTGGCGTTCAGTGACGTGGTGGAGAACATCACCGCGTTTTTGCACGGCAGGCCGATACGTTTGCTGACAGCGGAGCGCAATGCCAGCAATGTGCAGGCTATATAAAATATTGTTTAAAAACAAATACTTACGATTTTCGGTGAATTGTGCTGCAACCCTGGCGGCGCTGATGTGTGTTGCGGTGAATGCACAGGCACAGCGCGCGTATCCGAACAAACCCATCCGCCTGATCGTCGGCTTTCCGCCCGGCGGCAACGCCGATGCGTCCGCGCGTTTGATGGCGCTGCGCATGGGCGAAGCACTCGGCACCACGCTGGTGGTGGAAAACCGCAGCGGCGCCGGCGGCAGCATCGCGGCGCAAATTGCGTCGCGTGCCGCGCCTGACGGTTACACGCTGCTGTGGTCGAGCCCCGGTGCGCTCACCATCAACCGCATCCTCGAACACAATCTGCCGTACAACGCCGACACCGCGTTCACACCCGTGGGCCGCACATTTACTTTCGGCAACGCCTTGATCGTGCGCAACGATTCGCCGCTGACCACCGTGGCGCAGTTGCTGGCGGTAGCCAAAGACAAACCCGGCCAATTGCAATACGGCACGCAGGGTGTCGGCAGCGCCGGGCATTTGTCGGCGCAGATGCTGCAAAACCTCGCTGGCGTGACGATGAATCACATCCCCTACAAAGGCGGCACCGAACTCGTCACTGCGGTAATCGCCGGCGAGACGCCCGCAGCATTTGTGAGCACACTATCCGCCGGCAGCATGCGCAGCCGTGTACGTGTGCTCGCAGTCACCACGCCGCAGCGCGATGTGAGTTTGCCCGATGTGCCGTCGATGCAGGAAGTGGGCGTGAAAAATTACGATGCTTCATTCTGGTTTGGCGTGATGGTGCCCAGCGGCACGCCGGCAGCGATTGTGAATCGGCTTAACAAGGAATTGCTGGATGCATTGAAAGATGCCGAAGTCGGGCGTCTAGCGCGCAACCAAGGGCTGAATCCGGCGCCGAGTTCGCCGCAGGAATTTGCGGCGGTGATCAAGGCTGATTATGAGAAATGGAAAAGAGTGATTGGGCGGTCTTGAGTGAGCGGGGTGCGTGGTGGAGGTACGCTGACTTGGTGCGTATGCTGTTTTGGCGGTGTGGAAACCGGGGTATTTGCATTTCTGATTCAGGACGTGCTATTTTATTGTAACTAATTGTTTTTACTATTAAATTTTATGAAAACAGATGTTTTATCCACGGTAGTGAAGAAGTCATGTAGAGCGTCTTTGGTGACTCTTACTTTTCGTTTGGACAAAGGCGAGTTATCGTGATTTCACAGACTGTCCTGGAGTGGCTAATGTCTCGCAACGTCGCGGCAGCCTGTGAGGCGGCTAAGGAGCTTTACGATAACTCGCGGCTCGAAGATCGCCACGCGTTGCTAACGCTGCTCCAGCACGACGACTTCTTTGTTCGCGAGGCGGCAGCGTGGCCGTTGTGCTCATTAGGCGTGACGACGGCCTTGCCTCAATTGTTCGTGGCGTTCCAGCGAGGCTTCAACGACGGCCATGACAACGATGGATTCAGCACTGCAGTGATCGAAATGGCGTCGTTGCACAAGGAGAGCACGCGTCTCGCTTTGGAAGAGATTCTTACGGCAGGCGACGACCCTTCGAGCGTCAAGCACGCTCAATGGTTGTTAGAGTTCTGTGCGTAAGCAAGCGTAGCCCGTAAGGAGCGCAGCGTATTACGGGATCACAGGCGCCCACCCAAGTGTGTGAGGGGAATCGTGCAAGAAAATGTTTACGAGAAGCGAATTGCTAGTGGCCCCGTAATACGCTGCGCTCCTTACGGGCTGCGGTGGCTACGCTGGTAAGTCGTGTGCAATCATGAAGTGTGACGAGGTGATGCTTTCATGAACCTACTACGCCGCACGATGATGTTCGCTCCGGCTGCCGTCCTGCTGTGCCAACGGCAATCTGCCTGGGCGCAAACGGAAACACTGATTGCTGCCAACGTGGTGCGGATCACGTCTCAATTGGTCACCTCGGGGCAGCCGCCTGCCGCGTCGTTGGCTACGCTCGGCGCGTTGGGTTTTCAGAGCGTGATCAATCTCGCACTGACAACCTCGCGCGACGCCGTGGCTGATGAAGCGGCGATACTCCAGCGGCAGGGCATCGAGTATGTGCATCTGCCCATTGAATTCAGCAATCCCACAGCGGAAGATTTCGATCAGTTCGTTGCGGCTCTCAATGGCATGCGTGAGCGCAAGGTGTTGGTGCACTGTCAAGTTAACTTGCGCGCATCGAGTTTCGTGTTTTTGTACCGCATCCTGGTGCTGAAGGAGCCGGCGGAATCATCTTATGAAGCGGTGGCAAAGGTATGGTCGCCGCGCGAACCGTGGAAAGGCCTGATGGTTGCGCAACTGCGTAAGCACGAGATCGCGTTCGAACCCTACTGAAGTCAGTTGTGAGCAGGGCTTGCGTGCGCGGTGCTTGACCCCATATCTTGAGTGGCGTACTCTAGTATTTATTTAAATGTAGTAAGTATTTGTTTTTAAAGGAAATTTTATGGATAGCGTAGACCTGCAAGTACTCAAATCGGCGTGCGCTTGGGTAAAGTCGGGACATCGCGTGGTGATGGCGACGGTGGTAAAAACCTGGGGCTCGGCGCCGCGACCCATCGGCGCGCTGACCGCGATACGCGATGACGGCATGGTGGAGGGATCGGTGTCGGGCGGTTGCGTCGAAGACGACATGATTCTTCGCGTGCGTAATCGTGATTTGGTGCAGGATAAACCCGCGACCACGAGCTACGGCGTAACCGCGGAGGAGGCCACGCGCTTTGGCCTGCCGTGCGGCGGCACGCTGGAGCTGGTGCTGGAGCCGTTGTCCAAAGAAAGTGGACTCGATGCGCTGCTGTCACACGTCGAGCGCCATGAACTGGTCAAGCGCACGCTCGACATGAAAACCGGCCGCGCCACTATTGCGCCGGCAATGAACTCGGATCAACTGTCGTTCGACGGCACGAATTTTGTTGCGATACACGGGCCGCGCTGGCGTTTGCTGATTATCGGGGCCGGGCAACTTTCAAAATATCTCGCGCAAATGGGCCAGGCGCTCGATTACAACATCATCGTCTGCGATCCACGCGAGGAGTACACCGAGGGCTGGGATGTGCCCGGTGTAGACATCAAGCGCGGCATGCCCGACGATGTGGTGACCGAACTCAATCTCGATAGCCACAGCGCGGTGGTGACGCTCACGCACGATCCCAAGCTCGATGACATGGCGCTGCTCGAAGCGTTGAAGTCGCTGGCGTTTTACGTCGGCGCAATCGGCTCGAAAAAGAACAACGACGCGCGGCGTGAACGTCTCGCGGGCTTTGATTTGTCGGCAGGCGAAATCGCGCGTTTGCGCGGTCCAGTCGGCTTGAAAATCGGCAGCAAGACGCCGCCCGAAATTGCCATTGCCATACTCGCTGAAATGACGGCGGTAAAAAATGGCGCGCGCATTGTAGAGACGGTGGAGTTGCCCAAGGCGACGGTTGCAGGCTGCGCGGTGACGTAGGCGAGTAATTAAAAAAATGTTTAAAATCAAATGGTTACAATTACTTCGCTTGAGAAGCACGGCGCCGTGCCCCATAGTAAGCGCATGCGCGTTAATGCCGCTGCGGCTACTGCGCATGTGAAAGGATGGTTGGTGAGAAACAAACTGTTGTTGTGCGTGTGGATGCTGACCGCGGCTGCCTGCGGCATGGCACCGGACGAACCCAAGGCGCCCAAAGTCACTGCGGCAACTGCGGCAACTGCGGCACCCAAGGAAGCAACAGGGCCCAAAGCGAGCCAGGATGACGGCGTCAAGGTCGGCAAAGGCTCGGCGCTGCGCAATCTGGTGCCGGCAGAGGGGATAGAGAAGCAGGCGGCGCAACAATACAGCCAACTCAAGCAGCAGATGGTGGCGAAAAAAGCGCTGGCGCCTGATACCTACCCGGAGCTGGTGCGGCTGCGCGCGATTGCAAAGCGCATTATTCCGTATACGGCACGCTTCAACCCGCGGGCGAAGGATTGGCAATGGGAAGTCAATCTCATCGGCTCCACTCAGATCAACGCGTTTTGCATGCCCGGCGGCAAAATCGCGTTTTACAGCGGTATTCTGCGCACGCTTAAATTGACCGACGACGAAGTGGCGATGGTGATGGGCCACGAAATCGCGCACGCCTTGCGCGAACACGCGCGCGAGCAGGCGGGCAAAAATGCACTGACTAAAATCGGCGCGGTGGGTGTGTCGATTGCGACCGGCGGCAAGTATGACGGCCTGCTGCAATCGGGCGCGGGTTTGCTGTCGCTTAAATTTTCGCGCAACGATGAGACGGATGCCGATCTGGTGGGTCTCGATATCGCGTCACGTGCCGGTTACGATCCGCGCGCCGGTATCAGCCTGTGGAAAAAAATGAGTGCCGTCAACAAAAGTGCGCCGCCGCAGTGGATATCCACCCATCCGTCGGGGCCGAATCGCATCAAAGAGATCGAAAAACATTTGCCGGAAGTGCTGCCGCTGTATCAACGCGCGGAAAAGCCGACACCAGTTGTGCAGGCTGGGCAGCCTTGATGCCGCTGAGTGCGTCATGCGTGTAGCCATCATCGGCGGAGGCACCATTGCCACCTTGTTCGTCGAACACATTCGTCGCGGCGATTTGGGCGATGCGCAGGTGGTGGCGGTGGTGGGGCGCAACGACGCATCGCGCGGCAGGCCGCTGGCCTCCGAACACGGCATCGCGTATGTGACGACGCTGGATGAATTGATCGCGCAACGTCCCGATGTGGTGGTCGAAGCCGCGTCGCACGAGGCGGTGCGCGAATTCGGCGAGGCGTTGCTCGACCAAGGGATTGCGCTGATTGTGCTGTCGGGCGGCGCGCTGTGCGACGACGCTTTGCGCGAGCGACTGGAAGCCGCGGCGCATCGCAGCGGCGCGCTGCTGTATGTGCCCTCGGGCGGCATCGGTGCGCTGGATGCGCTCAAAGCAGCCGCACTATCGGGCATGGATTCGGTGACGATTTCAGTAGCTAAGCCGCCGGCGGCGTGGAAGGGTATTCCGTACGTGGAGCGCCTGGGCATCGATCTCGATGCATTGACGCAGGCGCGGGTGTTGTTCGACGGCACGGCACGCGAGGGCGTGCCACATTTTCCCGCCAACGTGAACATCGCGGCGGTGTTGAGCCTGTCCGGCATCGGCTTTGACCGCACGCGGCTGAAAGTGATTGCCGATCCTGCGCTGCTGTTCAACACCCATCACATTGAAATGCGCGGCAAGACCGGCAACATCAGCATTCAGTTCGAAAACGTGCCGTCACCCGATAACCCCAAGACCTCGTGGCTCGCCTGCTATAGCGCACTGGCAGCGTTGAAACACGCGAAGTCACCTGTGCGCTACGGTACATAGAACCCTCAATATCTTGCTTCGCCTATTCGTTGTCGTTGCCGCAATTGCTGGGCTGGCCGGTTGTAACGTGCCTGCCGATCATCCGGCACTTAAAAATGCGCAATTACCGCCGCTGATCCAGGCGCACCGTTTCGCCTATCGCGCTGATGGACATCACGCCTATCAACTGTCGCCGGATGGCCGCAAGCTGGCGTGGATCGGGCCCTCGTATTTACGCAGCGCATTGTTCGTGCGCAACAATGATAGCGGCGAGGTGCGCCGTTACCCGGTGCTGACCGGCGCCTTCCAGTGGACGCCCGATAGCCGCCGGCTGCTGTCCACCGGCCCGGATACTTCCGGCGCTGAGAACACGCACATTTATATGCTGGACACCAACGATGCAGCGGCCAATGTGGTGGATTTGACGCCCTATGCGGGTGTCAAGGCCAACATCCATCAGATCCTCGCCGCCGAACCCGCAAAGGTGCTGGTTTATCACAATCGCCGCGACCCAAAATTATTTGACCTGTATCGCAT
>JAYUAH010000044.1:0-14117 GCA_043741415.1 Betaproteobacteria bacterium | reverse complement strand
TATAGCCGTCGGGTGTGGCTTTGGCGCCCGCCGCCATGCCGATGCGAGCCGAGGCGCCGGGGCGGTTTTCCACGATCACCGTTTGCTTCAACACTTTGCTGAGTTCAGCCGCGACACCGCGAGTATCGACATCGGGCCCGGATCCCGTTGGGGCCGGCATGATGACGCGGATGGATTTGCTGGGATAGTCCTGAGCTTGTGCGGCAACGACGATGAGATTGGCGAGAGCAAGGGCAGTGCTTCCTGCAAATCGTGCAAAATCGGTCACGCTGTTCTCCTTGTTATTCAAACGGGCCGGCGAATTTCACCCACGGAGACAGTATTACGGCTTGCCGGTGCCTTCGCAACCGGAATCTCAGCTATTGCACAGCATTGAAAGTTCAAAAATCAATGCGGCCATAGATAACGCGTCTGATGACGCATTGTTTACTGTGGCATGTGTTCACTTCTGCTAACGCTATGACGGCTTCTGGCCGATCGCGACCACACAACCCTCAAGCACGCATCGCGATCAAAGCTTACGGTTACCGTTGAGCTCAGTTCAGCCCCAGCTCCTCCGCCACCGCACGCTCCACCACAGTGCCTTTAAAAAAATCTGGATTGTTACGGGTGTGCAGGCGCGCGGCGTTGGTGAAGGTGAATTCGCGAAAATCCTGATCGTTCACCCAACCGCGTTCCACCATCTCGTACGCTTCGGGAATCACGTCCTTGAAATCGGGCACGTCGAAGTGGGTGAAGTCCGAGCTAAACACCGGGCGCAGCCGCACGCCCATGCGCGGATCGAATGCCCACATGGTTGCGCGGTCGTCCGCTTCGCAACCGAAGTAGAAGCTTTCCGCAAACACCGCGCGCACATCGGCTTTGGATTGCACGCCCGCGGCTTCGAAATCGTCGACCACGTGTTCCGGCTTGCTCAGTTCTTCCATGCTGCATTCCGGACGGAACGCGTCGAGGCTGCCCATGATGGCATCGGCTTGGGCTCGCAGGCGTGGATCGCCATAGCGGTCGATCAGCGCGCGCATTTCGGCGACATTGGTTTGGTCGGGATACTGTAGTCCCGCGCGGCGGCGTTTCTCCCAGTGTTCGATCAGGTCGCCGCACATTTGGCAGGCCCAGCTCACGCCGCCTTCCATGAAGCCGAAGTTAAGACTCGGAAAGCGCCGCGTCACGCCGCCCAGAAACACGCCGCGCGCAAACGCGTGGTTGGATTCAGCGAAGTGGCCAACGTGGTTGTAGGTGAAGTTGCTGATCGAGGCGCGATCCACCCAGCGCGGACTACCGGAGTGCTGCGTCACCGCCACGCGCGTGTCCACGCAGCGCTGCCAGAATGGATTGTAGTCGTACGGACTGTCGAGCGCGATGGTGTCGCAATACCACGCTGCCTTTTGCGCATCGATGCCTTCTGCCGCGGCGGGAATGGGCCGCTCTTGGTTGCCGCGCAGCATGATCGCTTTGTAGCCGAGTTGGCCGGTGGCGAAATCCAGTTCCTTGATCGCGGTTTGCGGTGTGCGCGTGGGAATGATCGCCACCGCCGCAAAGCGCGCGGCGTAGGGTTTGAACATATCCGCCGTCATGATGTTGTACGCACGTGACGCTGCGCAGTGCAACTCATCATCGAGAAGGGCGTTGATCGCGAGCCCAAAGGTCGGATAGATTAACGCGAAATCGATGCCCAATTCGGGCAAGCGCTCGTTGAGTAACGCCGGCAACAGCGCGGTCGCTTTGTCCAGGGTATTGGCGGTGACGCCCCACCAGATGCTGCGGCGCAGGCGCTGGTGTTGGCGTTGCTCCGGGCTTGATCGATACCACGTGTCATTCTTGCGCCACTGCGCGCGCATGCGCTCCACCATGCCTGTGCCACCGACGTCATGCAAATGTTCGAGGAAAACCGGAATCGGCTCCATCCAGTGCCCGTCGCCGTCGATGACTGGGTGCTTCAGTCCAGCGCGTATCTGTGCCGCTCGGTTTGCCATGGGTAGCGCTCCTGTGGGTGATCGTTAAGTGAACATCCCCGTGCACCAGCTTTTTTATTGTATTCCCTGCCGGGCCAGGTGCTCAACCATGGTTGACAACCTCGTGCAGCCGGCGCACGCTTTCTCGCGGTTATTGGAGTTTTCAACACGTCCTGGGAGAACATCATGAGCAATCATTTGAGTCCCGCGAAAATCCATTCCGGGCTGAAGCATCCCGTAGTTGACGCCGACGGCCACTGGCTTGAATACACGCCGGTGTTCAGCGAGAAAATGCGCAAGGCGCATGGCAACAAGGCCGCTGATGGATTCGTGGCGGCGATGCGCACCACCACCGATGCACTCAAGCTGACGCCGCGTGAGCGTGACACACGCCGCGTCGCCATGCCGGGGTTCTGGAACCGGCAGGCCGAAAACACGCTCGACCGTGCGACGGCGATGATGCCGAAAATGATGTATGAAAGGCTCGACGAAATCGGCACGGATTTCGCCATTGTTTACCCGACGGCCGGTTTGCGTCTGCCGCGCATCAAGGACGACGAAACACGGCGCGCGGTGATTCGTGCCTACAACATTGTCTCGGCGGAATACTTCCGCGGCCTCGAAGACCGCATGACGCCGGCGGCGATTATCCCCATGCACACGCCGGACGAGGCCATCGACGAACTCGAATTCGTTACGCAACAACTCGGCGCGAAGGTCGGCATGTTCGGTAGTTGCATCGCGCGGCCGGTGGCGCAGGCGAAGTCCGGCGGCGAAGGCGCATGGTATGACGTGTTTGGTCTCGACAGCCCGTACGATTACGATGCGGTGTGGGCGAAGTGTGTGGAACTCAAAATGGCGCCCACTTTTCACAGTTCAGGCAACGGCTTTGGACTGCGCAATTCGCCATCGAATTTTGTCTACAACCATATCGGCCATTTCGCGGCAGCGGGACACGCGGCCGCTAAAGGCATATTCCTCGGCGGCGTGACGCGGCGTTTTCCGGAACTTAATTTTGCCTTTCTCGAAGGTGGTGTGGGCTGGGGCTGCCAGTTGTTCGGCGACTTGATCGAACACTGGGAGCGCAAAGGCGCACCGGCGCTAAAACGCATGGACCCCGACAAGCTCGACCGCAGGCTGTTGATGAAACTCATCGAGGAACACGGCTATACCGATCTCGCCGAAGCTTTGCGTGCGCGCGACGGCTGGCCCGATCCCGATGGCATGCGGTTAACCGGCAACCGCACCGATCTCGATGATTATGCAGCCTGCAAAATTACGCGCAAGGAAGATTGGGTTGACCTCTACGCCAGGCCGTACTATTTCGGCTGCGAGGCCGATGACCGCATGAACGCCGCCGCGTTCGGCCGCGGCAATCCATTCGGCGCGAAGTTGAATGCGATCTACAGTTCTGATATCGGGCACTTCGATGTGATCGACTTTCGGGATCCGCTGCCGGAAGCTTTTGAACTGGTCGAGGACGGCCACATCACCGAAGAAAATTTCCGCGACTTCGTGTTCGCCAATGCGGTGCGGCTGTGGGGCACGCAGAACCCGCATTTCTTTGACGGCACAGTGGTGGCGAAAGAAGCCGCGGCGGTGCTGGCGGCGCAGATGCCGCAGCGTGCCGCGGCGTAAGCGTCGCTTGGGTAACGGCGCTCGGTGCGGGCGCCGGCTACCCCAATGCTGTTCGGCCAGCGCCGTTCGTGGCGCGCACAAGTTTCGTGATCAACGGCGTGTAGCTGTCGGCCACGAACGCGCGTAGTTCGACGCGCTCGGTAGGAATGTGGAAGAATGCCCCGTGCTTTCTAATTCCCAATGGAGCGTGTCATGACCCTGCATCGCCTGTGTGCCGCGAAGATCATTTCTGCTGTTCTGCTGACAATCTGCGCGACAGTGCCTGGCGCGTTCTTTACCTACGCTCACGCACAAACGCGGCAGATCCCGCGTTTCGAACCCGATCCGTCGTGGCCCAAGCTACCGGCGAAGTGGGTGTTCGGCCAGGTGTCGAGTGTGTCCATCGACGAACGCGGCCACGCGTGGATTTTGCAGCGACCGACGACCATACGCAGCGATCAAAAAGCACGCGCGATGGCGGCACCGCCGGTGCTGGAATTCGACGAGGCCGGCAACTTCGTGCAGGGCTGGGGCGGGCCGCCGGGTCCAGAAGGGGGCTACGAGTGGATCGAATCGGAACACGGCATTTACGTCGACCCCAAAGGTTTTGTGTGGATCGGCGGTAACGGCAAGACCGATCACCATTTGCTTAAGTTCACCAAGGCCGGCAAGTTCGTGATGCAAATCGGCCGCCGAGGTGCCAGCACCGGCAACACTGATACGCAAAACGTCAATCAAGCCGCCGACACTTTTGTACACGCGAAAACCAATGAACTGTTCGTGGCCGATGGCTACGGCAATCGCCGCATTATCGTATTCGATGCCGACACCGGCGCCTACAAGCGCATGTGGGGCGCGTTCGGCAAACCCCCGCAGGATAAAGTGCCGGCGAAGCCCAAAGTCGCCGAGGACGACCGCATCCCCGCCAAAGAAGAAACCGGCGACGGCCCCGATCACTTCGTGATGCCGGTGCACGCCGCGCGCGTGTCGAACGATGGCCTCGTGTATGTGTCGGATCGCGGCGGCAAGCGCGTGCAGGTGTTCACACTCGAAGGCAAATTCGTCGCGCAAACATTCGTCGACCGCTGGTGCGAAGCGCCGCACTGCGGCAATGGGCAAACGGTGGCGAGCACTGCGTTCTCGCACGACGCAGAACAGCGCTTTTTGTATGTCGCGAGCCGCAGCCCCGCGCGCATCTGGATACTCGACCGCAAAACGCTGGAGCCGCTATCGTCCTTCGGCCGTCCTGGTGTGGGGCCCGGTGAGTTTTATGTTTTGCACCACATGAATGTCGATAGCAAAGGCAATTTGTATACGACGGAAGTGCAGGATGGTAAGCGGGCGCAGAAATTTTTGTTTAAGGGGATGGTGGGGGTGCCGGGGAAGTGAGTTTTTGAGCGGCCGTTACGTCGAGTTGCGCTCGGCCTGCAACGTCTCCGGCCTGTCGCCGCATTGTTAAATTGTAGCTTTTATGCTACAATATTTTGATGATTGAAGTATTTCGATATCAGACTGAAAGCGGCAAAGAGCCATTGACCGATTGGCTTCAGTCCGTGCGTGACAAGCAGGCCCAAGCGAAGATTCGTGTTCGTATAAAACGCCTGGAAGCGGGAAGTTTTGGTGATTGTTATCCAGTTGGCGAAGGTGTCAATGAATTGCGAGAACATCTGGGTGCAGGTTATCGCGTGTACTTTGGCCGTCATGGTCAAGCGGTCGTCATCTTGTTGTGCGGCGGCACCAAGAAATCGCAGTCGGCGGACATTAAAACCGCCAAAGTCTATTGGGAAGATTGGAAACGGAGGCAAAAATGAGCAAGAAACTGAAAGCGGCGGTATCTCACCGCGCGCGCGAGGTGGCCGAGCTTCGCGCGGATCGCGAACTGGCAGTCGAATATTTGAAAGCCGCCATGGAGTCGCTGGATAACCCCGATGACCGTGCCGCAGGACTGCTGGCGCTACGCACCGTCGCCGAAGCGTATGGCGGACTTGGGGCGGTTGCCGCCGAGGCTGGGATCAGCCGTGAATCACTCTATCGAACACTGTCGGCCAAGGGCAACCCGACATTAAAAACGTTGCTTGCGGTTTTGAAAGCAGTGGGAATGAAACTTTCGGTGGAGCCCGGGCGGCACGTTGCGGCTTAGCTCGTAGGGCGGATAAGCGCAGCGCCATCCGCCGCATGGGATTCATCCAAACCATCATGCTTTCCGACGCCAGGGATTGCAACGTCTGCATACAGCGGATGGCGGCTATCGCCTTATCCGCCCTACGGTTATGGCGCTGGGCGATCTACGCCTTCACGCGCGGCCTGAAGATCATGCTGTGCACAATCTCCGCTACCGTGCGTCCCCCGCAGCGTATAGCCACATACAGCCGCGCAAACTCATGCCCCGTGCGATTCCATTTTTCTTCGGGAATGGCGCGCACTTCGTACGCGAGGCCGACACGCAGTGGCTCATAAAACGTGATGTGGCTGGCGGTGTGTATCCACGCGGGTAGTAGGAAGCGGTTGCGCAGTACGAAGTTGCCCTGGCGCAGGACGAAGCCGGGGTGTAGTGGCGGCGCTTCACGTAAAGTGCCTTCGCGATAGATCGGTAGTTCGTCGCGGTTTTCGCGGCACCATTCAAGGTTGTCGGCGAGCGTCGGCATCCACGTCAGCGCGGGGAAGGGCTTGCCGATTTCCATCAAGTCCCAGGTGACTATCGGGCGCTCGGTTTGTGGTGGCGCAGGGGCAATCTCGCTGCGCGGATCGGGCGTTCCTGCCGATGCCGGCATGGTGGCGCTCATGCGCGCGAGTTCTACGCCTTCTTCATTGACGCAGGTGAGTTTGAATTCAGTTTCTCCTTCGCTGCGCACGGTGAGCAGTTGGCCGTCATAGGCAGGCTTGCTGAAGCTCACCTCCGCCGTGCCGCGCGCGAGCCACGCATCGCCGAAACGCGCTACCAGCGGTTGCGTCATGTGGCTGAACACGGTGACGCCGGGCACCAGCGCGCCTTTGAAGCCGAATTGGCGCGCGACCTCGTCGCTGTGCATGCGGTTTTCGGAATGCGACGAAGGGTTGTGCGTGCGGACTTGATGCGGCGCGAGAGTGCTCACGATATGTAGTTATAAGTATTTGATTTTAAATGATATTTTATCATTTCGTAAACTGCGGCGGATCGAACGCCGTAACCCGCGGCAACTCACCTTTGAACAACTCCACTTCCACCAGCGTGGTATGCGCGCTGCAACCCTGCGTGAGTCTCGAGGTGCCTTTGTCGAGTGTCAGCACATTCGGGTTGCCATGTTTTTCGAGCGAATTATTTTGCGTGAGGTCGAGCGGATCGAACCACGCGCCGGTGGGCAGCACCGCCACGCCGGGGCGCACCCCGTCGTCGATTTTCACACCGGCGAGACACGCGCCGCGGTCGTTGAACACGCGCACCACGTCGCCGGCTTTGATGCCGCGCGCGGCAGCGTCTTGCGGATGCAGGGTCATCGCTTCGCGCCCCTGAATCTTCGACGCGACGCTGACACTGCCGTGATCGTACTGGCTGTGCAGCCGCGTCGAGGGTTGATGCGACATCAAATGCAGCGGATATTTTTTTGCGAGCATGCTGCCCAGCCACTCGGCGGGCTCGAACCACGCGGGGTGGCCGGGGCAGTCTTCGTAGTTGAACGCCGCGATGGTGGGCGAAGTAATTTCGATTTTGCCGGAGGGCGTGGGCAGCTTGTTCGCTATCGGGTCGTCGCGGAATTTTTTCATCATCACCGGCGCTTCGGTGGGCGGCGGTATTTCAAACAAGCCTTCCGACCAGAACGCTTCGAACGACGGCAGTTCGATATCCAATTTTCTTGCGCGCTCACGCGATTCGTCATACATATGACGCAGCCACGCAGCTTCATTGCGGCCTTCGGTAAATTTTCCCTTGGTGCCGAGGCGCTCGGACAAGCCGGTGAAAATATCGTAGTCGCTGCGCGCTTCGGCCACCGGATCGATGGCGCGCTTCATCGCAATCATGTGGCGGTCGCGGTTGCTGGAGCCGATGTCATCGCGTTCCAGCATGGTGGTGGCGGGCAGCACGATGTCCGCAAACTTGGCGTTCGGATTCCAGTATTGCTCGTTGACGATAATGGTTTCGGGTTTGCTGCGCCACGCGCGCATGAAGCGATTCAAATCCTGATGATGATGGAACGGATTGCCGCCCGCCCAGTAAATCAAACGGATGTCGGGATAGGTGCACACCTTGCCGTCAAAGTCGTATTGGCCGCCGGGGTTTTCCAGCATGTCGGTGATGCGTGCGACAGGGATCGGCGTCTTCACGGCGTTTTGTCCTTGCGGCAGCACCGGGCCGGAGAAGGGCCGCGCGTTGGCGCCTTCGATGCCCACCGGGCCGTACGCCAACGCAAAGCCGCCGCCGGGCGTGCCGATTTGCCCGAGCAGACAGGCGAGGGTGATGGCCATCCAGTAGGGTTGTTCGCCGTGATCGCCGCGCTGCAGGGCCCATGCGACGTTGATCATGGTGCGGCTGGCGGCCATGCTGCGCGCGAGCGTGGCGATGGTGGCGGCGGGCACGTCGCAAATGTCTGCAGCCCACTGCGCTGATTTGGCAATGCCATCGCTTTCGCCCATCACGTATTTGCGAAACGGCTCGACGTCGGTGCAGTAGCGTGCGAGAAATTGTTGGTCGTGTTTGTTTTCGGCAATCAGGGTGTGCGCGAGGCCGAGCATGAAGGCGGTGTCGGTGTTGGGGCGCACGGCAACCCACTCTGCACCATAGTTACCACTGGCCGTACGGCCAGGTGCATCTTCAAAATCCTGCCGCAGTGGCGACACATTGACGAATTTCACGCCGGCTGCGGCGAGGCGTTTCAACATCGGTCGCACTTCGTGCTGGCTGATGCCGCCGGAGTTGACTTGAGAATTCTTCGAGGGCACGCCGCCGAACGCCACCAGCAACTCGCAATGCTGCTCCAGCGACACCCACGCTGTTTGCTGTGAACGCATCACGTCCATGTCCATCAAAATGCGTGGCAGCAGTGTGCGCGCGGCGCCGAGGCTGTAAGTGCCCAGATGCGCGACGTAGCCACCGAGAAAATTCAGGAAGCGATGCACCTGGCTCTGCGCATGGTGAAAGCGCCCCGCGCTCGACCAGCCGTAAGAGCCGGCGAAAATGGCGTTGTTGCCGAATTGCGTGGCGACGCGTTTTACTTCCGCCGCGACGAGATCAAGTGCTTCGTTCCAACTGACATTGACGAATGGCTCCGCACCGCGCTTCTCCCGCGCCGCGCCCGCGCCGCCTTCGAGATAACTCTTGCGCACCGCTGGATGCCGCACGCGCATCGGGCCGGTAACGGCGTACAGTGATTGGCCAATCGGCGACGGATCGGGATCGCGGTCAAACGGCGCTATATTAGTGATCACACCATCTTTGGTGGTGATGTCGTAGACGCCCCAGTGGGTGGATGTGAGCATGTTGGCTGGCCATCAGTGGGAAAAAACCAGTATAGCGAAATGACGCGGTGTTTGCGCTTGCGCATCGCGCACGTGTTGTTGCACTACGATTTCCCAGCGCTTGACGAGCCGGGGTTCAAATTCAGGTTTTTTAAGAGCATGCCTCCAGTTTCTATCACAGCTATTCTCTTTTGTACATCACCCGTTTATGCTCTAAAAGATGTGTAGATACCTATGCCCAAGGAGTGAGGGCGCACTGGTAGAGAAGGCTACGGTTTTCTACGCGGTGAACGTCAGTGCAATCCCTTGCACGCCCGGCAGGCCTTCATAACACGATCGCCAGGTCTCGCCGGCCGTGACCGGCAGTGCGCTGGTCAACGTGCCCGTGGTGATAATTTCGCCCACCGTCAGTGGATCAAACACCGGCTGCTGCGCAAGAATATTCGCGAGAAACGCCAGCGCCAGCGCCGGATGATCGAGTGCGTTGCTGCCTGTGCCGCGATCCATCACGGTGTTGTTTTTGTTCAAGGTGATGTTGCAATTCCCGAGTTGAGCGGCAAGCGTAGTTAAAGCCGCAGCGTCAATAGCCACCGGCGTGCCGACCACCAGCCGCCAGTGCAATGAAAAATCCGCTGCGAACTCGGCGGGCGTGCATTTCCAGTCGGCGAAGTGGCAGCACACGATTTCAAAACTCGGTGCGTACCATTCAATGCTGCGTAGAATTTCCACCGGGTCATTGCAGTTCACCGGCACCGGGCCGCGCAGCTTGAACGCGATTTCGGGTTCGATCAGCGGTTGGCAACTGTTAGCCAGCGACAGCGTGGCTTTGCCGTTGTCGGCGAAACTCAGCGTGCGGTCATACACGGGATGCCAGATCGGCGAAGTCGCGCCGTACTGCGGCCAGATGTTGCGATTGGTGAAACCGATTTTGCGGCCCACGGTTTTTTCGCCGCGCGCACGGCGCAGGCGTATCAACTCGGCGGACACCGCGTAGGCATCATTCCAGTCGAACGTGCCTGCGCGCGCAGCTATCGAGGGCATGTAGTTTCCCGCGTCCCAGGCTGCCAGTAGTTCTATGGCGAATTCATTCATAAGTATTTGATTTTAAACAATTATTTTATTCAGGCTTAATCCCCGCCGTTTTCACCACGCTGCCGATGGCAGCGTAATCCGCACGGATCATGCGCATCATCTCATCGGGTGATTCGCTGGCGCTGGGCGCCAAGCCTTGTGCGGCGTATTGTTCTTTCACCTCGGGCAGTGCCGCTACCTTGTGCATAGCGGCGTGCACGCGGGCGACGATGGCGCGTGGCGTGCCGGCGGGTGCGAGCACGCCGTTCCAGCTCACGTATTCGTAACCCGGCACGCCGGCTTCCGCGATGGTCGGCAACTCCGGCAGTATCGGCGAGCGTTGTCTGGATGAAATGGCCAAGGCGCGCAAACGTCCGGCGCGGATTTGTCCGACCAGTGCCGCCGCCGGCGAGATTGCCCACTGTGCTTCGTTGCCGATGACCGCCGTGGTCATGGGCCCGCCGCCTTTGTAGGGGATGTGCGTGGTGTTGATGCCGGTGGCGCTCACGAACAATAATCCCGCGAGGTGGCTGGATGCGCCGACACCCGCCGACGCCATGTTGAGCTTGCCGGGCTGCGCGCGAGCCAGTGCGAGAAATTCATTCACGCTTTTCACCGGCAGCGAGGGGTTGACCACGAACACCGCTTCCACGTTGGCGAACAGCGAAATCGGCGCAAAATCTTTCAGCGTATCGAATGGCAATTTTTTATAGGTAAAGCTGGAAACAATCATCGAACTCGATGCGCCCGCGAGCAAGGTGTAGCCGTCGGCGGGCGCACGCGCGGCGAGTTCCACGCCGATGGTGCCGCCGGCGCCGCCGCGATTGTCGATCACAATCTGCTGGCCGAGTTGGTCGGACATTTTCGCGGCGGTAATGCGCAGGAGGGTGTCGAGCGACGAGCCGGCCGACTGCGCGGCGATCATACGGATCGGGCGCTGCGGGTAGCTGCTGGTCGAGGCCGATGGTGCGGATTGTGCGTACGCGCCGAACGCCGCCAGCATCAGCCCTGCAATCGCCAAGCCTTTGAATTCTCGTAGCATGTGGATGATTCCGCTGTGGTGTGCCTGCGGCATTCTGGCATGGCCGGTGCGCTTGCGGGAAGCCCTCTTTTCAAATGGGTGTGATCAGGCGCACAATGCGCTATCACTCGAACACAAAGGAGGCAATCATGGGCAATATGGAACAAGTCGGACAAACGCTGGAATCCTTCGCGGCCAAATGCCACGATTTCATCAAGGCCGAACCCGGCCCCGCGGGCCGCAAAAAAGTCTGCGGGTTGCTGTCGCAGGTGCTGGCCGACCCGCAGTTCGTGGCCAAGTATGTGGATAACAACGAACTCGAACGCAACATTCTTTATCAGGATCCGGAATTTGGTTTTTGCATCATTGCGCACAACTACGAAGGCCCCAAGGAAAGCGGCCCGCATGATCACGGCCATTCGTGGGCGATCTACGGCCAGGCGCGCGGCGAAACGGCAATGAACGACTGGTCGCTGGTGGAAAAAGCCAGCGCCGACGTGCCGGGCAAAGTGAAGCATGTGCGTACGTATAAACTCACCCCCGGTGTGGCGCATCTGTATAACGAAGGCGACCTGCATTCGCCGAGCCGCGTAGCATCCACCAAGCTGATCCGCATCGAAGGCACCGACATGACCAAGGTGAAGCGCTTCAAGTTTGAGCCGGTGTGAGGGTGGTGCAGTTTGAAATGTCGAAAAGGGCCGCTATCGCGGCCTTTTTTTATTGCGATGGCGTGACGCGAGATGTAAGGCGCAAAAGTTCACACGCGATCTGATAGTCACCGGACATCGATGCACGCATGCTCTCGGCGAGCTGAAGCCATTCGCCTGACGTCGCCGCGGTGCCACGAATTTAATTCGAGCTGGGAATCTTTGATTCCTGTACATCGAGATTTGACGTCTGCGAGAATGGACTCTAAGTATTTGTTTTCATTTCATTATTGTATAAATATGATAATGAAATACCTGACCCCATCGCCCTCTCGATCCGCTCGTTCGTGCAGGACGTCTGCGTCGTTTCATTAGGACGGACATTGAGAGTCCGATTACGGTGAGAGAAGTGACGTTGGGCTCCGGCACCGAGAAACTCCCGCCTGACGCTAGGGACACGCCGTCGATTGTTGGGACGATTGCGCCGATGTCAATCCAAACCCCTCCAGATAGCCCCCCGCCGGTTTCGGCGTGCATCGTCACAACGAAATTGGCTAGGTGGGTGATAATTGGGTCGCGCGTCGCTGTCCAATCACGCTTTACGTTGATCGTGGAAATGCCAAAAAGGAGATCGAACGTTCCAGCAGGGCCACACAAGGTCCCGCAACCGCCATTCATTAGCGTGGGGCCAGCATTAGCGGCTGTGGTGAGGTCAAAGGTGTTCCCATCCCATGCCACAATGAAATTCGAGAAGGCACCGAGCACAGAATCGTAAGTGAAGGCACCGAAGGTGGGAGCCAGTCTGTTGTTCGTTGTGGTGTATATGACCTCATGCGTTATTGGGACCGCATGGGATGGTATCACTACGCTACACAACAGGATTAGTAAAACGAGATGTCTTGGCGCACACATGAACAAATGGAAAGAATGGAACGGGGCCAGGCTCGATTTATCCGGTGGGAATGCAATTGGGCTCAGTCTGCGATTTCCCTGCCTCGCCACAAACGCCACAACAAACCGTAAGATACTTTTGAATCGGGTCATGACGCCTCCTCATGTAAGATAGTCGCGGTCACAGGTTAGGCCCGAACAGCCCGGCCCACGTTCATGGGCAGAACCACCAAACCCGTTCCTCCGCGCACCACATTTCGTGTTCAGCTAAGTTCAAAACCCGCCAAATTCGCCTGAAACCACTGCCCTATCTCTTTACAAGCAAGACGCATACCATAGGCACCTGCGGGCGCTGCAGGCCGGAATTCCCGCCGAATGCCGCCGTCATCGGCTGCGCTGCCTCGTCGGCACGGATGGAATCCGCTTGGCTTGCTTGGGAGCCTCAGCTATGCACAAACTCGAAATCACAACGCCCGCAGCGGTGCAGGCGGCGCTGCGGCAGGAGGGCGAGCATTCGCCGCAATCGCGCTTTGTGCATCGGCTGCACTGCCTGCTGCTGGTGGGCACGGGCCGGAGCTGCTATCAAGTAGCCGAGGTGTTCGGTGATGACCCACGCAGCGTCGAGCGATGGGTGCGCGAATTCCAGCAGCACGGCATTGAAGGGCTTAGGGAAAAGCCGCATCCCGGGCGGCATGCGACCCTCGCTGATGCGCAAATGCGCCAACTCGATCTCGCACTCACGAGCGTCCCGCGCGTGCTGGGATACGCGGCGGACGTGTGGAACCACAAGTTGCTGCGCGCGGAGATTCTGCGCCGCTTCGGCGTGACGCTGAGCGCGCGGCATTGCCGGCGCTTATTCAGAATCCTTCAGCCATCGCATCCACAGAAAATCGATTGACGCTTGCACGATAGGTGCACGAGGCCTATCCCTTTCCCTGCTCCTGAACGCAGCAGGGTCATGCGACAGCAATTCTGTCCGCTCCGCGCGACGTGGTCTTGCGGCGGGTCCGACCCAGGTGCTTCGGCGTGCAAAGTGTAAAGTTTTCCGACAGTCAAATGCGCGCGATGCCAAGCGCTGTGCCAAGCGCTGTGCCAAGCATATCCGTTAATATTCAATTAGTTATCGAGGGATGTCGCTCAATGCCCGTATTTGCGACGGCAAAAAAGTGTAAAGTTTTCCGACAACATGCATCGATAATAGCAAGCGTAGCAAGGGTGGGCACGCCCTTTGTGCCCACGCGGACAACTGGTATTTCGGTATTACTCATGGGCAAACAAGGTCAAGAACTGACCCTATTCCCTATGATGACGGATAGACTCCGGTGATTCACGCTGGCTTGCTGCGGGTGGCAGCCCCATGGGCACTCACCAACCACTGCGCCACGCTCGTCCACGCCCGTTGCAACGCACAGATTGCGGCATACAATATTGCTGCGATAGCCTCCGCGCGTGCCCGACGCGCGCTGAATTCAATATCCGAGAAAAACT
>JAYUAH010000043.1:0-2636 GCA_043741415.1 Betaproteobacteria bacterium | reverse complement strand
CATCTTTGCCAGGCATGCTGTGCAGCCACTCAGCGTTGGTCAATTGCGCAGCGAGATCGCGCGCGCGAATCAGCTTGAGGTCATTCTGAGTGCCGCCGCCCGCCGCCACCTCGACTGTCGCACGGCGTGCGAGATCGTAGCCGGCCGCACGGATCGACAGCATGTATTTGCCGGGCTCAAGTTTCGCCGCCGGAAATTGATAGCGCCCCTTGTCGTCGGTGACTACCGTAATGGTCATATTCGAACCAACGCGTTTGGCATTGACCAGCACACCTTCCATATTGCCTTCTTCGGCTGACGACACCACACCCGATAACGCGACACCTTGCGCCATCGCCATCGACGACGCCACACTACACACCCAGAACAACAGTGCTAAAAATTTGATACGCATAACCCCTCCCTGAGTAACAACCATCACAATTGCCGCGATTCGAAAACCCCATGCGGTCAACGCTGCAACCATCGTATGCCTTGCGACGGCGTTAAGCAAACGACGTAGTGGGTAATCCGCCCGCGCAGCGTGATCACGGCGCCCAAAACGGCTTAACAAAATATTAAATAAAATCAAATACTTACGATTATTTACTCGGGCTGCGTAAAAACGCCATGAGATCACGATTGAACGGCTCGGTGCGCGTGGTGGTAAACGAATGCCCGCCGCCTTTGCTCATGATGAGCTTGGCACCCGGTATCGCTTGTGCGAGTGCTTCCGAAAAATAACTCGGCGTAATGAAATCGCTGTCGCTGCCCATCACCATGGTTTCGGCTTTTATTTTCGATAAGCCCGCACGGCGATCAAATTTTAGCAGCGCGTTAATGCGGCCCACCGACACCGCAACGGGCGATGATTTCGTCGGCGCATTTTTGCGCTCGGCTTCGATCTCGGCGTCGTGCGAATTCACATAGTCGGGTGAATACAAAAACAGCGGATGAAATTGCGAATGTAATTCTGGCCCGGCTTGCAGATACATATCGCGCCGCGCATGAAACAGCCGCCGGAACCACGGATCGCAATGTGTCCAGGTGCTGCACAGCGCGAGTTTCATTACGCGCTCGGGATGCTCGATCGCAATCGTCTGCCCAATCGCACCGCCGGTGGACATGCCGACAATATGCGCACGCCCGATGTTCAGCCTATCCATCAGGCCGACGAGTTCTTCGGCCATTTGATCTACCGAGAATTCGCGTTGAATGCGGTCACTGCCGCCGGTGCCGCGCTGGTCGTAAGTAATCACGCGAAAGTGTTTGGCGAATACCGGCACCTGCGGCGTCCAATAGCGGCCTACGCCGTTTAATCCGCTGGCGAATACGACCGGCTCGCCCTGCCCCACGTCTTCGTACGCGATCTCACCGCCGGCTACGGCTGCTATGGGCATACTATTTCCTTATTCAGATTTACACGCCAGCAGCGTGCATAAATCCGCGACGTCCGGCGTCGCGAGCCGTTCCAGATGATCGAGCATCTCGATCACCTGCGACAGTTTGGGCTCGCTCAGCCGCACACTCAGGCAATCGCGAATTTTCGCGCAATGCAATTCGACGGGTATCGTCTCACCCCAGGTGCCCGGTGGCTTGTGACAGGTGCGGCTGACCACCGTGCCGTCGTTCAACGTGACCTCGATCACCACGTGCATGCGGCGCGTGTCTTTGGGGATGTCGGCGTCTTGCTCAATCGTAATTTTGTCGAGCAGGGCCACCATATCCGGCTTGAAGCGCCGCGCATCGGTAAACGTATTCGAGCCGATCACGCCGTCGAGCAGCGCCGCTGCCGCGACATACTGAAAACTGAATTTACCCTCGAGCCCGCTGCGCGGCTGGGGGCGATTCGCATCGGTGATCTCGGGTGTCACGAGGCGCACCGAAACCATTTTCGCCGCGTCCCGCACATCATTGCGTGCATCCAGCGCGGCAGCAATCGCAAAATGCGTCGGATATTTCGACGGATAAAATTTGATCGCCATGCCGGGATCGACACAGCGGTACGGCTCACCAAAACGCATCAGCAAGTCATAATCAAAATGCGCCTTGAAAAACGTATCCACATAGCCGTGCGGTGCGCCCAGGATATCCGGGTTGGCGGTAAACCCGCGCGCGGCCAATTGAGCCGCCTCCAGCCCCGCCGCGGCCACGTTGCCGCAATGCGTGCATTTCGCCATCGAGCCCGTGTTGGCCGACAGTCCGCCGCAGCGCGACGCCGCGATGCCCATGGCATGTACAAGCTGCTGCGCGTTGAGTTTCATCAGGTGCGCCGCTGCCACCGTGGAGCCCATCACGCCAACTACACCCGGCGTATGAAACGGCAGCGAGCCGCGCTTGGGGTCGGCGGCGAGCAGCACGCGCCCTTGCATCTCGAAGCCTTTGGCGCAGGCCGCGATGATTTCACGCCCATCCGTATGCCGCGCTTCGGCCAGCGCAAACGCCACCGGCACCGTGGGCGACACCGCATGCGTCGGCGGATTGGACATCGGCTCGAAATCCAGCACATGCATCGAAGCGGCGTTCACATAGGCCGCCTGCGCCGCCGTGGTCTTGAAGCCGAAACCCCACACGGTCGAGCGCAGCGCGCTGCTGTGATGGGCCACGTAGTCGGCGAGTATGCGCGGCGGCTCTTCGGCACTGCCGGCAATCGCCAC
>JAYUAH010000042.1:0-2639 GCA_043741415.1 Betaproteobacteria bacterium | reverse complement strand
TCAAAGTCACCGGCAGCGAATTTATCAAGGCGCCTCGCTACACCGTCAAACTCGAAGGCGCGGAAAAAGTCGGCTACATGAGCATACTCATCGGCTCGGTGCGCGATCCGTTTATCATTCGCCAAATCGACGACTGGACGGCGCGCGTCACCGAGAAAATCCACGCGCGCGTGAACATGGTGTTCGGTGACAAGTTAAAGCCCGCAGACTATTTGCTCAACATCCGCATCTACGGTAAGAACGGCACCATGGGCCCGCTGGAACCGGTGAAAGAAATCCGTTCGCACGAACTGTGTTTGATATTCGAAGCCACCGCGCCCACACAGGATATCGCCAACACCATTGCCGGCGTGATCCGCCATCAAGCGCTGCATTTGCCGATTCCCGAATGGAGCGGACTCATCACTGCGATTGCCTGCCCCTACAACCAGATGGAGCGCGGCGCGGTGTATAAATTCAACGTCAACCATGTGGTTGAACCGGACTCGCCGACCGAAATGTTTCCGATGAATTTGTATGAAGTGAATGGCGCCAACGTGAAGGAAATCAAACAATGACCCAACTCGCCGAACTCGCGCGCCTGATACGCAGCAAAAACGCGGGGCCGTTTGAACTCACCTTCGACATCATGTTCGACGATGACGCCACGTATCAACGCGTGAAAAATTCCGGTGCGCTCACGCGCGACGTGGTCGCCCAGTGCTACAACCTGCCGGTCAGCGATGTGAAGTTTTTTTATTGCGATCACGCATATGCGATCAAAGCATCGATACCGCGCCCGTATTTTCAGGGCGACCCGCGCGACAGCGACGGTCACGGCGGCCAGCAGTACGCCCCTTTGATGACCATCGAGATAAATTAAAAAATTGTTTAAAATCAAATACTTACATACATTTACTGTAGGCGCGCTGCTGGCCGGTGCTGCGAACGCGCAATCATTTCCCACGCGTCCGATTCGTTTCATCGTGCCGTTCCAGCCGGGTGCGGGCACCGACATCACGGCGCGCACGGTGGCGGGCAAGATGAGCGAACTGCTGGGGCAACAAGTTATTGTCGACAATCGTCCGGGCGCGTCGGGCAACATCGGCCTTGATCTCGCCGCGCGCGCAGCACCCGACGGCTACACCATTGCGCTGATATCCGCCACGGTGCCGGTCAACAGCGTGCTGCAAAATCGCATGCCCTTCGACATCGTGCGCGATTTCGCACCGGTGTCGCAATTGACCTCGCAGCCGTATTGCCTGACGGTGCATCCGAGCATTCCGTCGAAGTCTGCAAAAGAATTTATCGACCTCATACGCGCCAAGCCGAATTTCTACACCTACGGCTCATCGGGCACGGGTGGACTGTCGCATCTGGCCGGTTCGCTGATGGCCACCATGGCAAAAATCAATTGGATCCACGTGCCGTACAAAGGTGGTGCGCCGGGCATCACCGACATGCTCGGCGGACAAATTCATTCGCAGTTCGCCACCATCATCGGCACGCAGCAGCACGTCAAGGCCGGCAAGCTGCGCTGGCTTGCGGTGAGCACGTTAAAGCGCTCTATGGCCTTGCCCGATCTACCCACCCTGTCCGAGGCGGCGCTGCCGGGCTTCGATATCAACGGCTGGTACGGCATGCTTGCGCCGGCGGCTGTGCCTAAACCGGTAATCGCCACGCTCAACCGCGCCGTGCTCGAAGCGCTGAAAGCCCCCGATGTGGGTCCGCGCTTCGCCAGTGACGGCTCTGAACCCGTGGGTACGACGCCTGAACAATTCGCCGCGCATATCAAACGCGAAGTCGCGAAATATGCGAAAGTTACCCAAGATGCAGGAATGAAAATTGATTAGCCCGGGAAAGAATCCACCATGCCCCTAGCCGTCGACCTCGCCCAGCGCATACGCGCCACCCGCTACGCCAACCTGCCGCCCGAGGCTATTCACTGGGCGAAAGTGGGCTTGCTCGACACCATCGGCTGCATGATCGCCGGCAGCCGCGACAAAAGCACGCAAATCGTCACCCGCGTCACCACCGGCTCAAACGGGCCGAGCCTATTGTTCGGGCAAGACCGGCGCGTCGCCGCGCTCGATGCCGCGCAAATCAATGGCACTGCCGCGCACGCGCTCGATCTGGATGACTGCAGCAACACACTCGGTGGCCACCCGTCGGCGGCGGTGCTGCCGGCACTGTTTGCGCTCGCGGATGAGGTCGGCGCCGGCGGCGAAGACTTCATCACCGCCTACGTGGTGGGCTTTGAAACCGAATGCAAGTTGTCGCTGTGCCTCAATTTTCACCAGTATCTAAAGGGCTGGCATCCCACCACGTCCATCGGCATTTTCGGCGGTACCGCGGCGGCGTGTCACCTGCTAAAACTCAGCGAGGAAAAAACCGCCATCGCGCTCGCCATGGCGGCATCGATGGCGGCCGGCATCAAATCCAACTTCGGCACCGACACCAAGCCGCTGCATGTGGGCAACAGCGCGCGCAGCGCCGTATTCGCTACGGTGCTGGCGCGCGAGGGCTTCACCGCCAGCCCCGGCGCGTTCGAGCACAAGCAGGGCTACCTCAATGTGTTCAACGGCGAGGGCAATTACGATGTGTCGAAGATTTTTCCGCACTGGGGCGCGCCTTGGGATATCGTCACACCCGGCATCGCC
>JAYUAH010000041.1:0-2642 GCA_043741415.1 Betaproteobacteria bacterium | reverse complement strand
GTCGATGTTCTCGCGCAAATCGATGCCGGTGACGATGGCGCCGATATGCTCTTTGATTTTGGTAATCTTCATGCTCTGGGTTTGCGGCTGCGCTTGCAGGACGGCGGACATGGATGATCTCCTCACAAAGTGGACGCACAGATCGTCAAGGGCAGCAGCGACGATCAACAAAAATATTCTACTCCCAATTCGCGTGCGCACGTACACAAGCGCTCACATGCACTCACATGCACTGACGCTCAACCCACCTTCTCGCCCGCGCTATCGTTTATGCCGCGCTGCCATGTGGACGGCTTGATGCCCTCGCGATTGGCGGCCCGCTTGCCCAGCCAATACCCCAGCGACGCGCCTACACTGGAAAACGGCGATTCAACGCCCAGCTTCTGCGCGGCGTCTATCGGCCAGTTGGGGTTGTGCAGGAGTTCGCGCCCAAGCGCCACCAGATCGGCACTGCCCGAGCGGATGATTTCTTCGGCCTGGTCCGCGTGGATGATCAGGCCCACGGCCATGGTTTTGATGTCCGCACCGGCGCGGATGCGTTTTGCGTACGGCACCTGATAGCCATACTGCGGCGGGCCGTCACCGGTGCTGGCATCGGACATGCCGCCCGCGCTGCAATCGATCACATCCACGCCGTGTTGTTTCAGCACGCGTGCAACGGTGCTGCTGTCATCGGTGGTCCAGCCTGCCTCGTCCACCGCCGACACGCGCAGAAACAACGGTTTGTCTTCCGGCCAATAGCGGCGCACTTCGCGCACCACTTCAATCGGGAAACGCATGCGCTTTTCGACGGTACCGCCGAATTCGTCGCTGCGCTGATTGGCCACGGGCGACAAAAATTGATGCAGCAAATAACCATGGGCCGCATGAAGTTCCAACACCTCAAAACCGGCCTCGTTGGCGCGGCGTGCGGCCTGCCCCCAATTGGAAATCGCTTCCTGAATATCGTCGTGCGTCATTTCGCGCGGCACGGCGTAGCGATCGTTAAACGCCACCGCACTGGGCGCGATCAGTTCCCATTCCTCGCCGTGATCGACACCGGGGGCAGTGGCCAGCGGCGCACGCCCCTCCCACGGCACGCTGCGCCGCGCCTTGCGTCCGGAGTGCCCCAGTTGCAGCGCCGGCACCGCACCGTTGCGGCGAATGAGATCGGTGATGCGTTTCATGGGTGCGACGAAATCGTCTTTCCACATACCCAGATCGCGCGGGGTCGAGCAGCCGCGCGGATCGACCTTGGTCGACTCCACAAACACCAACCCGGTGCCGCCGGCGGCATACTTGCCATAGTGCATGAGGTGATAATCGTTGACGTGGCCGTTGTCGGCGCAGTACTGCAACATCGGCGACAACACAATGCGGTTCTTTAACGTCACGCCGCGAATTTGCAGCGGTGAAAACAACTGGCTATCCATCAGGTTTCCTCATTGACTGATTAAGCGGGTGATGCTGCGCGCGACGGCGTTTGTGTCACAGCGCGCCAAATCCCATTGCGATATATATACGTAAGTATTTGATTTTAAACAATTTTTTATAAAACCGCTGTGACGACTAGCATAACAGGTTTTAGCGTAACGTTTGCGCGCAAGGATCGCGCAGCAACGGGTGATTTCTACGACGTCGCCGGCGAACGCGGTATAGTCATCGGCCACATTGTGCATATCGACCGCGACAGAACAGTGAACGCATGGCGCGGCGAACTACCCGCGGCTGCGGGTCTTTACGGCGATCGTTCAGTTTGCCCGCTACGCCGGCCTCTGCTAGGCTTTAAGCACAATCCTCAAAAGAAACGCGAGAGCACCATGCCGACCAAATTGCCGCCGCGCAATGCCGATGACCGGACTATCAACGCTACACCGTCCAGCGCCGGGCAGCATGTGCGCAAGGCGCAGTGGCTGGCGCAACATCGCGAAGAAATACTCGAGCCGGACTTGCCGATCATCGATGCACATCACCACCTGTGGGAGCGTCACGGCAATCGCTATCTGCTGCATGAGTTCCTGGCCGAGGCGAACAGCGGTCACAACATCAAGGCGTCGGTGTTCATCGATTGCGGGTCTTTTTACCGCAAGCGCGGCCCCGCCGCGATGGCGCCTGTGGGCGAAGTTGAATTTGCCAACGGCATATCCGCCATGGCGGCCAGTGGCGCTTACGGTGACACCCTGGTGTGCGCGGGCATCGTCAGCTCCGCCGATATCAGTGTAGGTGCCGAAGTGGGGCAGGTACTCGATGCACAGATTGCAGCGGGCGGCGGACGCTTTCGCGGCATACGCGTCACCACCAAGTGGGACGCCGATGAGTCGCTAAACATCGGCCGCTACATCGTGCCGCGCGGGCTGATGCAGGACGGCCAGTTTCGCGCGGGCTTCGCCACCTTGGCGCCGCGCAAGCTGAGCTTTGATGCGATGGTGTATCACCCGCAAATCCTCGAACTCGCCGATCTCGCGCGGGCGTTTCCGGACACCACCATCGTGCTCAATCACATCGGCGGCCTGATTGCGCACACGCGCACCTACTTCGATCACAAAGCGGAAGCCATTGCACTGTGGCGTTCGGCAATGGCGGAATTAGCGAAATGCCCGAATGTCGTCGTCAAACTCGGCGGCCTCGGCATGTCCTACCTCGGCTTGGGCCACGACAAGCTT
>JAYUAH010000040.1:0-6264 GCA_043741415.1 Betaproteobacteria bacterium | reverse complement strand
CGGTCGGTGCGGGCATGGTGCCGGTGGGGCTGGGCACGCAGACACAGGCGTCCACACTGCGCCCGGCGTCGTATTGTGGTGCGGTGGGTTTCAAGCCTAGTCTGGGGCAGCTTCATTTGGGTGGCGTGCATCCGCTGTCGACAACTGCCGATCATCTGGGCATCATCGGCGCGACCTTGGGCGACGTGTGGCGTGTGGCATCGCAAATTTCGCTCGGCATCGGCAGCCCGGGCCGGCGTTTTTTGCAGGGCGCGGGCGCGCACGTGCCGGCGGCGCGACCGCCGCGCAAATTGATCCGCTTGTATACGCGCGGCTGGAGCGAAATCGACAAAGACACCGAAGCGCAATTTGAAGCGGCGGTTGATGCACTGGCCGCGCGCGGCGTCGCCATCGCCAGCCGCGATAACCATGCGCGTGTCGCTGCGCTGGAAGAGCAACTGGCTGCCGATGTCGACGGCGCGCTCGATATTGTTGCCTACGAATTGCGCTGGCCGTTTGAAGACTACATTGAGCGTTATGGCAAACTGATCGGCGAACGTCTGCACAGCCTGGTGAAGCGCGCCAACCAGATGACGCCGCGTGATTATGAACAGTTGCTGGACAAACGCGACGCCATGCGCCGGCTATGGTGCGAGACGCTGGGTGATGCCGATGGCTACATCACGCTCGCCTCATCCGGGCCGGCGATCGAGGGATTGGACTACACTGGCAGCCGCACTTTTTTGGTTTACGGATCGTGGCTCGGGTTGCCGGCGTTTAGCTTGCCGCTGCTGCAGTCGCAAGGTTTGCCCGTTGGCTTGCAACTCATCGGCGCGCCGGATCAGGATGGCACGCTGGCGGGTGTGGCGAGCTGGATCATGAATGCGCTTGGTTGATTTTTAATGGAGAGAACCGTGTGAGCAATAACCCGCGCCGTTCGTGGCTGCTGGTGTCGATGTCGAAGACGGTGGATGTCGAACGTGCAGCGCAGTCGGGTGCCGATGTGGTGGTGCTGGATCTCGTTGAATTTGTCGCCGACAAACACAAAGCGGCTGCGCGCGAGCATGTGCGTAAGGCCATTACCGCGGTCAGTGCAAGCGGCACCCGTGTCTACGTGCAAACCACCGCCGCGGCCAGCGATGCTGATTTGCGCGCGAGCGTTTGGCCCGGCTTGAGCGGTGTGGTGGTGGCGCGCGCAGAATCTGCAGCGGAGTTGCACGCCATCGATCGCCTATTGTCGTTATTGGAACAGGAGCGTTCGTTCGCCCGCGGCGCAGTAGAAATTGTCGTGAGCCTTGAAACCGCGCGCGGCCAACAAGATGCTTACGACATCATCACCGCAAGCTCGCGTGTGCGTGCGGTAACGCCAGGCCGCGCCGACTTGGTGATGGATTTGCGCCCGGAGCCTTCCGGCGAAATCCACCTGATGCCGTATCTGATGCAGCGGCTGATTATCATCGCGCGCGCCGCGGGTGTAACGCCGCTCGGTGCATGGTGGCGCGCGCCGGATCGCGGGCTGCTGGCCACGCCCGAGCATACGCTGCAAGCGGCGCGGCGCGGCCGTGCCGCTGGCTTCAAAGGCGCGCTGTGTCTGCGCGCGAAGCAAATCGATGCGCTGAATAGCGCTTACGCCTAGAGGGTTCTTCATGACACAGCAAAAAGTGAGACGCTCCGGGCTCACCATGCCCGTTGTCACGCCGCGCTTTGTCGATAACGCATGGCGCCGCGGTTGCGATTTCGTGGTGCTCGATCTCGAAGACTCGGTGCCGCAAAACCGCAAAGACTACGCGCGCGCGCTGATCAAAGACGCGATTCCCAAAATTGCCAAGGGCGGCACTGAGCCGTTCACGCGCATTAATCACGAACACATGTTGGCCGACACCGAAGCCGTGGTGTGGCCGGGACTGAAACGCATTAAATATCCGAAGACCGAAACCGCCGACGAAGTGCGCGCGCTCGACGCGATTATCACGCGCCTGGAAAAAGAACGCGGCATCGCGCCCGGCAGCATTGAAATCGATGCCGGTATCGAAACCGCGCTGGCGGTGGCTAACGTGTACGAGATTGCCTCCGCCAGCCCGCGTATCAAAGAGTTTGGCGCCACCAACGGCGGCTACGATATGTCGCGCGATCTGGGCGTGGAAATGTTCGTGCCGTACGATCAGTTTGTGTATCTCAAAGGCGAAGCGCAACTCGCGGCGCGTGCGCTGGGTCTTGGTGTGCGTGCTGCGCCGTTCGTCGCCAACACCAGCGGCAGTGTCAGCGACGGCAATCGCGCGCTGCGCCAGGCCGAAGCTGCGAAAGCTTGCGGCATACGGCTCGGCGGCGGCGGGCTGAATCCGGCAGTGGTGGAATCGCACAACCGGGGTTACACGCCGAACGCCGATGACCTGCGCGATGCGCATTGGGTGCTGGAACAATTCGAACGCCTGCAAGCAACGGATGAGCCGTGGCTGGAATTTGAAGGCCGCGTGATCGACCGTTACGAAGCCGAGCGCGCGCGCGGCACGCTGGCGTGGGCCGAGTTGTGTGCTGCTCGTGATGGTGAAAAAGCGCAGGCGGTGGCGCGGGTGCAGACGACCAGCAAGACGTAGTAAAAAATTGTTTAAAATCAAATACTTACGTATTTTCGGTGGCATGAGTGGTGTGCTGATTTTTGCAAGCGTGCATCACACGCAGGCACAAAATTTCCCCACGCGCCCGATCCGTTTCGTCGCACCGTACGTGCCCGGCGGCGGCGTCGATTTCGTCTCTCGCGTGATCGCCACCAAACTTTCGGAAACCATCGGCCAGCAAGTCATTGTCGAAAATCGTCCCGGCGGCGGCACCAACATCGGCTCGGAGTTGGTGGCACGCGCCGCGCCCGATGGCTATACGCTGCTGGTGGGCGGCGTGCCGAACACCGTCAACACCGTGTTCTTCAAAAAATTGCCGTACGACGTGATCAAGGATTTCGCACCCGTGACGCAGACCACCACCGCGCCGAATATTCTGGCGGTGCATCCGTCGTTGCCGGTGCGCACCGTGAAAGACTTGATCGCGCTCGCCAAAACGCGGCGCGGCGAACTCACGTTTGCCTCGGCGGGCATTGGCAGCTCGAACCATTTATCGGGCGAATTGTTTCGCGTGATGGCCGGCGTGGACATTATTCATGTGCCGTACAAAGGCGGCGGTGCCGCGGTCACCGATTTGCTGGCGGGTCAGGTGTCGATGTATTTCGGCACCACACCGAGCACCCTGCCGCATGTGCGCAGCGGCAAATTGCGTGCGCTCGCGGTCACCAGCTTGAAGCGTTCGCGTGCGACGCCGGATATACCCACCATGTCCGAAGCCGCGTTGCCCGGTTTTGAAAATGCCGCGTGGCACGGCTTGTTAGCGCCCGCCGCTACGCCGCCGGCGGTCATCGATAAATTGCATACTGAAGTCGTGCGCGTGCTGCGCATGCCGGAGATTATCGAGCGCATGGCCGCGCAGGGTGTGGATGTCATCGGCGGCACGCCGGCGGAACTGGCAGCGTTTATCAAGCAGGATATCGTGAAATACGAAAAGCTCGTGAAGTCCGCGGGCTTGCGTATTGAATAATTGAAAAACAGCAACACGGAGGTTTTTATGCAAGGCGTGACCCTGGCAGCACCCCATTCCACGGGCACGGCGCCTCCCACACTGGTGGCGCCGGCGAAAACGGCCGATTGCCATATCCACATTTACGACGCGCGCTATCCTGCGTCGTCGCCGGTGATTGCGGCGAGTACGGTGGCCGATTATCGCTTGCTGCAAAAGCGCATCGGCTTCGAGCGCGTGGTGATCGTCACACCGCGCTGTTACGGCACCGACAACACGGTGACCACCGATGCGATCCGGGAATTGGGCATCGCCAACGCGCGCGGCGTCGGTGTGTTGCGCCCGACGGTGACGGACGCGGAACTGAAAAAACTCCACGACGGCGGTATTCGCGGCATCCGTTTCACCGTGGGCGATCCGCATACCGCCGTGGTGTCGATCGACATGATCGAGCCGCTGGCCAAGCGCATCGCCGAATACGGCTGGCACATACAACTCAATATGCCGTGCGACAAAATCGTTGCGCACGCCGACATGCTGCGCCGCTTGCCGACGCCTATCGTGTTCGATCATCTCGGCAAACCGCCGGAAGCCGAAGGCGTGAAACATCCGTCGCATGCCATCATTCTCGATTTGCTCGACAAGCGCCGTGCGTGGACTAAAATTTCCGGCGCGTATATGAACACGCTGGCCGGCCCGCCGACCTACGCCGATGCAACCTTGGTTGCGCAAGCCTTCGTCAAAGCCGCGCCCGAGCGCCTGGTGTGGGGCAGTGATTGGCCGCATCCGAGTCCGAAGATTAAACCCGATGATGCAGTGTTGTTTGATTTGCTCACCACCTGGGTGCCGGATGCGGCCACGCGCAATCGCATACTCGTCAACAACCCGCAGGAACTATACGGTTTTCCGCAATGAACATACTGGTGCGGCGTTCCAATCTGCTGGTGCCAGCGGGCGACGCGACAAAAGTCGCGGACGCATGGCGGCATCATGCTGATGCGGTGACGCTCAATGTCGAAGATGCGCCTGATGCACGCGTGCAGATCAAAGCCTCAATCGCTGTAGCAGCGAAGGGCGGCGCTGAAGTGTTTGTACGCATCGGCAAAGTGGATGTGCGCGCTGACCTTAAAGCAGCGGCGTGGCCCGGCTTGTGCGGCATCATGTTGCCGTGCGTTGAATCGGCGGCGGAAGTCGCGCAGGCGAACGACATCGTTGCCGAGCTGGAGCGCGAGCGGGGTATTGCGGCGGGCGCATTGCAATTCATACTGATGCTGGAATCCGCGCGCGGCGTATGGGAAATCCGGCCCATCATCAAGGCAGGCCCGCGTGTCACCCAAGTCGCGCTCGACGAAAGCAAACTTGCCGCCGATTTGGGCGCTGCGCCGCTGCCGGAACTGGACCCGTTCGAATACGCCCGCGGCCGTCTCGCCGTGGAAGCCACGGCCGCCAAGGTGGCAGCCGTAGGCATGGCGTATCCCCTGAGTGTGTATCCGCGCGAACTGCCGCGAGCGAACATTCACGAACTCGCCACCAAGGCCAAAAACCTCGGCATGAAGGGTGTGATCTGCCCCTATGCCAGTTGGGTTGCGCCGGTGAACGCGGCATTCACGCCTACGCCCGACCTGGTGGAATGGAACCGCCGCGTGCGTGTGGCCTTTGCCGACGGCGTAACCGCAGGCACGGCCGCCGTGCCGCTCAACGGCAAGATGATCGACGTGCCGGTGGATGAATGGGCGATTGTGGTGTTGGCGATGGCCGAGGCGTGCACGGCGCGCGATGGGCAGAAGCGCGCGGCACTGAGCCGCAATACGTAGGGCGCAATCCTATTGCGCCGAATGAAACGGCGCATGAAGTGCGGTGCAATGGGATTGCACCCTACTAGCTAGCGCGTGTGCGCACCGTCAATGTTTATGGCGTCTACACGTTTGTTGCACAAATACCGCATGCCCGGAAAGCGTAAAATAAGATTTTTACCGGCACCACACTTTCAGGGGGACCCGCATGCAAAAGAAAGACATCAAAATTCGTTCCAGCGGCGAAGGCAAGGACTTTGATTGCTACGTCGTTACGCCCGACGAGCATGTTACGCAAGGCAAAGTGCCGGCCATTGTGCTGGCTTCGGCGGTGCATGGCGTCGACGGCGACATCCGCAAAATCGCCGATGAATTTGCAGCCAAGGGTTACATCGCCGCCGCGCCGGATTTGTTTTGGCGCACGGTACCGGGACCGCTCACGCGCAGCGACGACCGCACCAAAACGCGTTCGCAGCCGCGCTTGCCGGTGATTAAAGCCGGTGAGGCCGACATGGTGGATACGCTGACTGAGTTGAAAAAAATGCCGCAGTTCAACGGCAAGGCGGTGGCGATGGGTTTTTGCTACGGCGGGCCGTACGCGATTCTGGGGCCGAAGCGCCTGGGTTATGCGGGTGGCGTTTCATGTCACGGCACGCAGTTGGGTGATTTTGTGCACGAACTCGAAGGCACCACGCAACCCATATCGATCATCTGGGGCGATCAGGATCACGCTGCACCACCGGCGGTGCAGGCCACCTATCGCGCGCTACCTGCACAGCATAAAAACGTGGACGTGAATATTTTTCCCGGCGTGTTGCACGGCTACATGATGCGCGATGCGGTTGCTGCATTTCATCAGCAGACTTATGATTTCTCGATGGGCCGTGCGCTGGCGATATTGAATGGCTTGCGCTGAACCTGTATTCGAGAG
>JAYUAH010000039.1:0-6281 GCA_043741415.1 Betaproteobacteria bacterium | reverse complement strand
CTTCGCTCACATACACATCGCCTTTCGAATCGACGGCCAAGCCGTGCGGCGCGGCAAAGCTGCCCGGCGCGGTGGCCTCCGGCGTGCCCAGGCGCGACAGCAACTTGCCGTCTTTGTCGAACACACTCAAGCGCGCGTGCATGGCCTTGGTGATCGGGCCATGCGTGAAGGAATGATCGCCGATGTGCCACCACAGCTCGGTCACGTACGCGCGTCCCTGCTCATCGAACACCAAGTGCGTCGGACGCTGCGTGTCGGTCCGCTCAGCGAGGTATTCGCCGTCGGGACTGAAAATCTGGATGCGGTCACTCTCGCGGTCGCACACGAATACGCGGCCATCGGTGGCGCACGCGATGCCGTGCGGCAAATAAAACTGCCCCGGCCCGCGGCCCGGTGTGCCCCACGATTGTTTCAGTTGCCCCGTCGGCGAATAGCGATGCACGCGCGCGTTGCCGTAGCCATCTGAGATGTAGTAATCGCCGTTGGGCGCCACCGCGATATTGGTCGGCCGGTTGAACGGTCCCGCTGAGCGTGCCACGGAGGGCGTGGTCTTGCCGTCATAGCCCGTGTCGGACGGCGTATTCATGGTGCCCATGGTCATCAGCAATTTACCTTCGGGCGTGTACTGGCGCACGGTGTGGTTGCCGTCGTCCGTACAAAATATGGTGCCGTTCGGATGCACGCTGATGCCGTGCGTGCGATAGGTGAAATCGCCTTTGCCCCAGGTGCGGATGAAATTGCCTTTCTGATCATAAATGATCACCGGGTTTTCGCCGCGGCAAATCAGATACACACGGTCTTCGCCGTCCACCGCTACGCCCGCGACGTCGCGATGCTCAAACCCCTTGGGCAGTTGTTCCCAGCCTTCGACTACGGAATATTTAAGGTCAGCCATTGCGATCTCCCTTGAATGAATATTAGTGTCTGTTAATACTAAAACGTCCCGGCCCGATCAGCGCCACCACCAATCCCGTGAGCAAAAAGAAACCCTGCAATTCAAGCGCCCAGCCGCCGCTCTTGCCCAGATCAAACAACTGGCTCGAGTGCGACAGAAAAATCGCAAACATCATATTGGTCATAATCAGCAAGCCGCCCACGCGCGCGTAAAAACCGAATATCAGCAGCAGCGGCGCAAACACTTCGCCGATGTAAACGCCATACGCTACCCAGCCGGGCAAGCCCGCGCTGATCAGCGAGGTGCTGATGCCGCCCACCCCCTTGGTGAGTTTTGCGTAACCGTGAAACAGCATGAACAGGCCCAGCGCCAGGCGCAGGATCAGTTTGCCGGTGTCATCCAGCGAGGTGCTGCCAGCTGCTTTTGCCATGATAATTTCCTCAAAAATAAGTTATGCCTGTTTCAAGGTGAGCTTCACCAATGCATCGGCACGCGCGCTCTGCTCCAGCGTGCCGCAGGTCTTGATCATGCTTTCATACTGCGCCGCCGGTATCGGCAACGCAGGTTTGACTTCCTGCAAGCGCTTCACCAAGCCATCGTAGTCCCAAATAAATTCGCGGCCAGTCGATTGCTTGGTGTGGTTCTTGCCGTCTTTGGTAATGATGGTAATGCGCGGACCGAACAGCGTCATTTTATGCGACGGAATAATAGTCACGCGGTTCATCAGTTCCAGCACTTCGGGTGGCGCTTTTGAGGCGTCAATTTTATTGGGGGCGGTCGCCGGATAGCCGCGCTTGACCACGCCGTAGGCGGTGAAGAATGCCGTGCCGCCCACGCGCGCCGCGCCGTCTTCGCGCCGGCTGGTGAAGGCCGGACTCGGATACTGCGTCTCCAGCCAATTGGTAACGACTTCGACGCGATCCACGTCTTCGTAACGGATATTGTTTTCTTCGCACAGTTTCGCCGTGACATCGATGTGCGCAATGTTGTAACCGGCAGTGTAGTAAATGCGATACAGCGTTTCCAGGAACATCCAGTCGCGGCCGAGATGCGCGGTGATGTTGTCGAAATTCGCGCGCACGTCGCCGGCAAAACTGTAAGTGAGCAGGCCTTTGTTGTTGCCGGTGTAGGCGTGATAAAAACCCGCGTCGCCTTCGAGCACGGTTTCGCCGCCCACGTGCCCCGGCTGCGCCAATGACACCGCCAGCATGGCGTTGCGGGTGGCGGCACCTTCGCGCAGCGGCTGGCCGCCGCAGCGCGCGGCTTCGAGGTTGCCCGAGGCCAGGCTCGCGCACAGCGCTAGGGTGCTGTTGATCTGATCTTCGCCGTAGCCCATCACCTTCGCGGCGGCTACCGCCGCGCCGAAAATGCCGAATACCGGCCCCGAGTGAAAACCGCGCGACATCATGGTCGGAATATGTTCCGCGGCCATGCGCTCCATCACCTCGTAGCCGGTGGCCACACCGGTGAGATATTGTTTGCCGGATGCGCCGCTCACTTCTGCCGCCACCAGTGCGGCGGGAATGATCGCCGTGTTCGGATGCGTGAGCATGCGAAAGGTGTCGTACTTGCCGCCGGCGAGCGCCATTTCCGAATTCGCGTACGCAGCGCCGCCCTTGGTCACCAGCGTGCCGTCGACCATCACGGTGGCGCCTTTTTTCACGCCGGCTTCTTCATCGGTGATCATTTTGACGGCCTGCTTGCCCGGCCCGTTTTGCGAGCCGATCAACACCGAGGTGAGCGAATGCAGGGTGACGCCTTTGGCGCGGTCGATCACCGCAGCGGGCAGGTCTTCGTAACGCAGCGCTGCGGCCCATTGTGCCAACTGACGACTGAGTGATGCCATGAGTGAATTCTCCTGATTGAAGTAGCGAACGTGTGATGGGTTGCACGACGGTGATGCAAGCAAGACCATTCGGATTCTACCCGCCGCAAGCTCGCACACGTCGCCAATTCCACACAGTGATAACGCACGGCGGCACTTGCGTTTCGCGGCCAACCCATTGAGACTGATGATCATGAAGACGCAGCAGTCACATCGAATGGACTTTTCGATGGTAACCCGTGAAAAATAAAATATTGTTTAAAATCAAATACTTATATAAAATCTCGCTGAATGAAAAAACCATGAACCTACAAATTAATCACCGCATCGTCCACGGCGTCATGGTGGCGCTGGCTGTCGCGCTGATCGCAGCCACACCCGCCGCGCAGGCACGCGTGACCAAAATAGTGATCGACAAAAAAGTATCGCCCGCGTTTCCGTTGAAAGAGGGCGGCTTTCAATCGTTCGGTGGGGCAGGCCACTATGAAACCATTGCGGGCCGTGCCTACGGCGAGCTTAATCCTAAAGATCCGCGCAACGCGATTATTCAGGACATTCAACTCGCGCCGAAAAATGCCAATGGCAAGGTGGAATACGTCGCCAGTTTTTTTCTGGTGAAACCCGTCGATATGTCCAAAGCCAGCGGCCTGATGTGGCACGACGTGCCCAATCGCGGACGCCGCGTAGTGATCCCGCCGGATGAGCGCGCCATGGGCGATGTGGGTTTGAGCAGCGGCTGGCAGGGCGACAACGCGGGCAACACGGCGCCCGGCGCGGACAATGATTGGGTCACGGTGCCGGTGGCGAAAAACCCTGACGGCTCGCCGATTACCGGTTTGGTATTGGGCCGCATCATCAATCGCAGCGGTGCGAATTCGCAACCGTTGATCGTGCAAACCAACCCGTTGCCGTACAAGCCCGCCACGCGCGATACCACGCGCGCGACGCTGGTGTCGCGCACACACGAATCCAACGAAGGCGTAGTCACCGGTGAACGCAGCATTCCGAGTGCCGATTGGGCCTGGGCCAAATGCGGCGGCGAGCATCCGCCGTTTCCCGGCACGCCCGACGATCATCACCTCTGTTTGAAAAACGGTTTCGACGCGAAGCTACTGTATCAGGTGGTGTTCACCGCGAAAGATCCGTATGTGCTGGGTGCGGGCTTTGCCGCCTTTCGTGATGTCGGCACGTTTTTCAAGAATGAAAAACAGGATGATGCGGGCACGGCCAATCCGTTGTTTGACAATGGCGCGGGCGCAGGTATTCGGTGGGCGATTTCGCGCGGACGTTCGCAGTCGGGCAATTTTTTGCGCGGCTTGCTGCATCTGGGCTTTAACCAGGACGAAGCGGGGCGCACGGTACATGACGGCGCATGGCCCATCATCGCCGGACGGCGCATCGGCATGAATTTTCGCTGGGCACAACCCGACGGCGTGCTCGAACTTTATCAAGCCGGCAGCGAAGGCCCGCAGTGGTGGGTGCCGTGGCCCGACAAGGCGCGTGGTCTGCCGGAACGCAGCATTCTCGACCGCTGCAACGCGAGCAAAACCTGTCCGAAAATCATCGAGCATTTTGGTTCGGCGGAAGTGTGGGGCCTCAAGCTCACGCCGGAATGGGTGGGCACCGCGGCGGACGCCGATGTGCCGCTGCCGGCGAACGTGCGCCGCTATTACATATCGAGCACCGCGCACGGCGGTGGCGCGGGGGGCTTCAACACCAGCCTTACCGGTTCGACCCTGGCGCCGCCGGAGTGCACCGGCAACAACTATGGCAAAGCGGTGCTTGCCGCAAACCCATTGCCGCATGACGAAACGTTCAACGCGATTCGCGCCCACTTTCGTAATTGGGTGATGAAAGACGTTGCGCCGCCGCCGAGCCGTTATCCGACACTCGCAGGAAAACACCTGGTGGATGCAACCAAACAAGCGATGGGTTTTCCCACGCTGCCCGGTTTGCCGGCGGCGATACCCGACAACTTCATCAACCCCGTGCTCGACTACGATTTCGGTCCCGACTTTGACTATAACGATGCCTCGGGTGTGCCGACCCTAGCGCCGCCGAAAATCAAGCGCGTATTGCGCATGCTGGTGCCGCGCGTGAACGCCGACGGCAATGAACTCGGCGGCGTGCCGGTGGTATTGCACGACGCGCCGCTGGGCACGTATTTGGGCTGGAACATCGTCGCCGGCGGCGAGCGTGGGTTCCATCAGGGGCAGCGCTGCAGCTATGCCGGCGGCATGATCCCGTTCGCGCGCACCAAAGCCGAGCGCGACGCGAATAAGGATCCGCGGCCGTCACTCGAAGAGCGCTACCGCACGCACGAGGGTTACCTCGGCGCGGTGCGCGTCGCCGTCGAAAACGCGGTCAAGGCAGGATTTCTGCTGCGGCCTGATGCCCGCCGTCTGCTCGAGCAGGCGACCGCTAGCAGTGTACTAAAGTGAGCTGCTGAAGTAGCCGCTGCAGCGCAGGCTACAGTCGCACCGCCTGCATGCGCTGCGAGTTGCCAAAAAGAATATCGCGCTCGGCATCCGTCAGCTCACGCTCATGCGCCTTGCGTTCGTCGGCCAGCAGCGCAAGGCCGCGTTGCACGGCCGGGCGCGCGAGTATCTCTTCGAACCAGCGTTGCACCTGCGGGTATTGCGCCATGTCCACGCCGCGCCGCTCCGGGTTGATCATCCACGGCCACGTCGCGATATCCGCGATGGTGTACTGGTTGCCCGCGAGATAAGCCGTTTTGCCGAGTTGATCGTTCATCACTTTGTATAAACGGTTCACCTCGTTGGTGAAGCGCTCGATCGCGTAGGGCTGCGTCTCCCGCGCATACGCGCGAAAGTGCCCGGCCTGACCGAATATCGGGCCTACGCCGCTCATCTGAAACATCAGCCATTGCAGCGTGGTGTATTTTGCCGCCGGTTCGTGCGGCAAAAACTTGGCGGATTTGTCGGCGAGGTAAATCAAAATCGCACCCGATTCAAACAGCGCAAACGGTTTATCGCCGGGGCCGTTGCGATCAATGATCGCCGGAATTTTATTGTTGGGATTGATTTTCAAAAACTCGGGCTTGAACTGATCGCCCGAGCGCGTGTTGACCGCGTGCATGGTGTAGGGCAGCCCGCATTCTTCCAGCATGATGTGTACTTTGCGCCCATTGGGCGTCGGCCAAGTGTACAAGTCTATCACAAAATTTCCTTTAAAAACAAATACTTAAGTTAATATTTTCGTTAATCTTTACGTGACGCATTAGCGTTATCTTACGCGGTAGCGTTCTACTTGCGCTGCATCGACTTCAACGCCATGACCCGCGCCGGTGGGCCGCGACAGCATGCCGTTTGTTATGCATATAGGATTTTTGACGATGTCATCGACGAGATAATGGTTGGTGATGCTCACCCCCCAATTCACGTTGGGCGCAACGCAACCCAGATGAATAATGGTTGCCGCGCCGACGCTGGTTTCCGCCACTTTGCACGCGAGATTGATGTTAAGCCCCAGTGCAGCGCACACCGACATCGCGTGCACGGTGGCGCTCACGCCGCCGAGTTTGATGGTCTTGAGATTGGC
>JAYUAH010000038.1:0-6291 GCA_043741415.1 Betaproteobacteria bacterium | reverse complement strand
TCGGGCCGGCGGAGCGGCGCGCTGCGTATTCGATTTCGCGAACGCTGAGCTTGGGCACGGTATTGCCGAACAAGCGGCGCGATTCGTAGGTTGCGCTGTCGTCATCGGCGCTGTCTTTGCGGTAACTGTCCATCTGGATAATCATGGTCGCTTACGTAGAGTTAACATCACGACCTTAGTTATGCAGTACCTGTGCCAAGCGAAAATTGCACCGTGCGGTATTGCCGAATGTAATCGTAAGTATTTGTTTTTAAACAATAATTTTGTTTTAATCGAGAGGCAACGTGCGTCGCGCACGAAGCGTCACGCTGATGGAAACACGTCGTAATTTCGACAAAGTGCGCAGCTTCCGACAACTCGCAACTATTCACGATTGCAATGCGGTAATTTGTCACACGTGACGACCTCCAACCCTGCTGCAGTACCCGCCAGCGTCGCGCTGTATATGGCGCTGGTGCAATTGTTGTTTGTGACGACCTGGACTATCTATGTCATATTTCTGCCCGGCTTGCTGGCGAGCGCGGGACTGCCCGCGACGCTCGCGCCGGTGATGCTGATCATCGATCAACTGGTTTTCATGGCGATGGATATTTATACCGGCGTGGTGGCGGATCGCGCGCAACGCACGCTGGGCAAAGTGGGCCCGTTAGTCATCGGCATGACGCTGGCATCATGCCTTGCTTTTCTGCTGCTGCCGTTTGCCGCGCACGCAGGTGCGCTTGCGCCCGTGTTGGCGCTGGGGCTGATGCTGGTGTGGACGGCGACCTCGTCGGCGTTGCGCGCGCCGCCGGTGATGTTGCTCGGCAAATACGCGGCCACGCCCAGCCTGCCGCGACTAAATATGCTGATGCTGTGGGGGGTGGCGGCAGGTGGCGCGATCGCGCCTTATCTAGGTGTGGTACTGAAAAATACCGATCCGCGCTTGCCGTTTGTGTTGTCGAGTTTGACCCTGCTGGCGGCCACGGCGGGTATTGTTTATGTCGAACGCAGGTTGAAGGCGAATCCGCTAGCGCAGCCGTCTGCCACGCCGCCGCTGACGCAGCTGGCGGGTCAATCGGGGCCGTTTCTGCTGGCACTGTTGTTATTGGCGGCGGGATTCCAGATGCATTATTCGCTTAATACCGCAGCGCAGTTTTTGCAATTCACCAAGCCACAAGGCCTGGAATGGCTGATGCCGGTGTTCTGGATCGGCTTTGCTATCGCCATGCTGCCAGGCAGCGCATTGAGCAAGCGCTTCGGCGCGCTGCAGGTGATGACGGTGTGCGCGGTGCTCGGCGCATTGGCAACGCTGGCTGCAGCGTCGGCGGACGCGCTGAATGTGTTGATTGCGGCGCAAATAGTCGCGGGCGGCGCGTGGGGCTGCATGCTGATGGGCGCCTATACCGCGGCGATGGCGGCGGGGCGCAGCGGGCGCGAAGGCTTTTCGTTAGGGCTGATGTTTGCCGTGCTCGCTGCGGCGACGCTGATGCGCATCGCCACCGTCGTCAGCGGAGCGCCGAAACAGCCCGATGTTGCCGCGCTATTGTCGTGGATGCCGGCAGTGTGCTGGCTGGCGGGTGCGCTGTTGCTAGGCTTGCTTGCCAGGCGTCAGCGCCATTTGAATACCGCGGCTGAATGCGCGTCGTGCCAGTGAGTGATGTCAACGCAGCCGGTGACACTAGCCGGCGGCAATGCCGACGTCATGTCGCGGGCGCGGATTAAAAAAATTAATAAAATCAAATACTTACGCAACACAAGCCACGGTCAGGCTGCTTTGCTGACGCGCTCGCGCAGTTCTTTGTACAGCGCGGGTTTGCTTTGCCGCAGATATTCAGCAATACGCAGATCCATGCCGTCAACGCTGGATAGCGCCACGTGCTTTACATACACCAGACGCAGTAATTCACGCACCGGCTTGGGCATGGCGCGGCCACTCTCATAGCGCGAGCCGCCGCTTTGGGTGACGCCGATCTTGGACCAGAAATCAATCTGATTAATACCGAGCTTTTTACGGATGTCGCGCGGATTTGCAATACGAGTAAAGGGCTTCAATTAATTCTCCTTAGGGTTATGAGAATGAACAACATAACCTATGACATTGGGTTTTGGCGTTGGTTCGCAGCGTCGTCGAGGTGCGCTGCCTGCGGCGGTGGGTATGTGTCGATTTTTTGAATAAAATCAATTAAAATCAGTGGTTTTTCGACATTCTCGTCCAGCAAAGCTCAAATTTCGCCCATGGCATTAATTGTACAAAAATACGGCGGCACCTCGGTCGGCAGCCCCGAACGTATCAAAAATGTGGCCAAGCGCGTCGCGCGCTGGCATGCGCGCGGGCATCAACTGGTGGTGGTGGTGTCGGCCATGTCCGGCGAAACCAACCGTCTGATCGGCTTGGCCAAGGAAATCCAGGCCGAGCCCGATCCACGCGAGCTGGATGTCGTGGTGTCCACCGGCGAACAGGTGACTATCGGCCTGTTGGCCATGGCGCTCAAGGAAGCCGGCCTCAAAGCGCGCAGCTATACCGGTGCCCAGGTGAGAATTGTCACCGACAGCGCCCACACCAAGGCACGCATACTCAAAATTGATGACGAGCGCATGCGTGCCGACCTTAATGACGGGTGCGTAGTGGTGGTCGCTGGCTTTCAGGGCGTTGATGAGCAGGGCAATATCACGACCTTGGGTCGCGGCGGCTCGGATACCACGGGTGTGGCGCTGGCCGCCGCGCTGAAAGCCGATGAATGCCAGATTTACACCGATGTCGACGGCGTCTACACCACCGATCCACGCATTGTGCCGGAAGCGCGGCGGCTCAAAACCATCACCTTCGAGGAAATGCTCGAAATGGCGAGCCTCGGCTCCAAGGTGCTGCAAATCCGCTCGGTGGAGTTTGCCGGCAAATACAAAGTGCGGCTGCGTGTGCTGTCGAGCTTCGAGGACGAAGGCGAAGGCACATTGATCACGTTTGAGGAAGATGAAAAAATGGAACAGGCAATTATTTCAGGCATCGCGTTCACGCGCGACGAGGCCAAAATCACCATCCTGGGTGTGCCCGACCGGCCCGGCATTGCCTATCAAATTCTGGGGCCCATCGGCGACGCCAATGTCGATGTCGACATGATTGTGCAAAACGTCGGCCACGACGGCCTCACCGATTTTTCATTTACCGTGCATCGCAACGATTACCAGAAAACCCTGAAAACGCTGGAGCCGGTGATGAAACACATCCAGGCGAGCGGCATCATCAGCGGCGACAAAATCGCCAAAGTCTCGGTAGTCGGCGTCGGCATGCGCTCGCACGCCGGCATCGCCAGCACCGCCTTTCGCACGCTGGCCGAGGAGGGCATCAACATCGAAATGATCTCTACGTCCGAAATCAAAATTTCGGTTGTGATCGACGAAAAATATACCGAACTGGCCGTCAGAGTGCTGCACAAGGCGTTCGGCCTAGATCAAGCGACCTAGCAAAGCCCACTTGCGGTAAAATAGCTCGCTAGCAAAGAATTGGGGCCGTACCAAGGCCGAGTGGTCACGGCAAAGCCGTCGTATAATCCGGCGCTGGCGAAGCCTAGCGCCTTCGACCACCAGCAACCCAGTACGACAATGTAGCGCAACCGAAGTACCAATGTAGAGAAATACCGGAGAGATGGCCGAGTGGTCGAAGGCGCTCCCCTGCTAAGGGAGTATAGGTTCAAAAGGCTTATCGAGGGTTCGAATCCCTCTCTCTCCGCCACTATTATGCAAAGCGGATATCCATGATCGTCTATGATTTAGAGTGCGAGCAGTCCCACCGTTTTGAGGGGTGGTTCGGTTCGGCTGGCGATTTTGATACGCAGCTTGCGGGCAAGATATTGTCTTGTCCTATTTGCAATAGCGGTAACGTGGTGCGCCGTCCCAGTGCGGCGTACGTCAACACCGGTGCGGTGGAGCAGCCCCGGCGCGACCTGCCAAAACCCACCAGCTTCAGCGTGCCACAGCAGTACGCCAATGTGTCGCCGGAAATGGTGGCCAAGGTGATCGAGCACATCGTCAAGAATACCGAAGACGTCGGTAACAAATTTTCCGAAGAAGCGCGCAAGATTCACTACAACGAAACGCCCGAGCGCCAGATACGCGGCACCGCCTCGTCGCACGAAGTCGATTCGCTGCGCGACGAAGGCATCGAAGTAGCCTCTTTTCCGGTGCCGGCGCATCTGATCAATAAAACGCACTAGGCGCGCCGCCGCTCACTCCATCTTGATCCTGGCGCTTTGGATCACCTTGCGCCAGCGCGCTTGTTCTTCCAGCACGTAACTGCCCAACTGCGCTGGCGTCGAGGGGGAAGGGTCAGCGCCCTGCGCGGCGAGGCGTTGCGACATTTCACGCTCATTGAGCATTTTCACCAGTACGGCGTTGAGCGTGGTCACGATGGGCGTGGCGGTGGCCGCGGGGACGAACACGCCGTACCACGTCACGTAGTCAAATCCTGGTACGCCGGATTCAGCCACCGTGGGCGTGTCGGGTGCCGCCGGCGAACGTTTGACGCTGCCCACGGCGATGCCTTTGAGGCGGCCGCTTTTTACATGCGGCAGCACCGTGGGCATGCTGTTGAACATCATCGACACCTGCCCGGCGAGCACATCGGTCATGGCCGGCGCCGTGCCCTTGTAGGGAATATGCGTGAGGTCGATGCCCGCCATCGCCTTGAGCATTTCCATACCCAAATGGTTGGGGCTGCCCGGACCGACGGACGCGTAGTTGATCGCGCCCGGACGCGCTTTGGCGTAGGCGATCAATTCCTTGATGCTGTTCGGTGCGAAGCCCGTGTGAAGCACCAGGAGCTGCGGATTAATCACCACCAGACTCACCGGCGCAAAATCCTTGTTGACGTCGTAAGGCAGTTTCATGCCGGTGGCAGGCATGATACCCATGCTGCCGCCGGTGCCGAACAACAGCGTGTAGCCATCGGGCACGGCGCGCGCAACCAATTCCACGCCCACGATGCCGCCTGCGCTGGGTCGGTTGTCGATGATGAATTGTTGCCCCAACCTATCGCTGAATTTTTGCGCCACCGCGCGCGCCACGCTGTCGGTGGGGCCACCGGCGGGATAATGCACGATCATGCGCACCGGTTTGGTGGGGTAGGCCGGTACTGAGCCCTTCGACAAGCTCAGGACCGGCTCTGTCGAAGTGGGCTGCGCATCGGCGAGGGTAAAAGCGAGCGCAAGCGCGATGCATAAGTTGAATCGAAAATGGTTTTTCATAGTGTTTGGAGTGAGAGACGCCGTGATTACTGACTGTAGCACAGCCATTTCCCGGCTCGGGCGCGAGTGTAAAAAATTAAATAAAAGCATATACTTATGGTAATTCGCCCACCGTGCATTGGGCCTTGATGTTCAAGCGCATGCATCTGTGGTAAATGTGCCCATCAGAATTTTCAACGCTACACGCTCAACCCTAAACACTCAACGCCAAGGTGAACGCATGAACCAACCCGGAACCACGATCCCGACCGTAACCGACAAACTGCTGGCCATCAAAGAAGGTCACATCGGCTGGATTATTTTCAACAATCCCGAGAAGCACAACGCGGTGTCGATGGAAATGTGGCAATCGGTGCCGATGGCATTCGATGCCTTCAACAACGATATCGATGTGCGCGTGGTGATTCTGAAAGGCGCGGGCGAGAAGGCCTTCGTGTCGGGCGCGGATATTTCGCAGTTCAAAGAGCGCCGCTCAAGCCCCGAAGCCGTGGCCGAATACAACGCCACCGCCGACAAAGCCGGCGACGCCATCCGCAATTGTCCGAAACCCACCATCGCTATGGTGCGCGGTTATTGCATCGGCGGCGGCACCGCCACCGCAACTAACTGCGATATGCGCATCGCCGCGGACGACGCCAAGTTTGGCGTGCCCGCCGGCAAGCTGGGCCTGGGTTACCGTTATCCCGGTGTCAAGCGTTTGACTGATCTGGTCGGCCCGCAATTCACCGCGGAAATTTTCTTCACCGCGCGCCAGTTCAACGCACAAGAAGCGCTCGCCATGGGCTTGGTCAATCGCGTACTGCCGGCGGCGGAACTCGAAAAATATGTGCGCGATTATGCCGATACCATTGGTCGCAATGCGCCGTTGACCTTGGCCGCGATCAAGCGTTCGCTGATCGAATACGCCAAGGATGACGACCAGCGTGATCTCGCTGCCTGCGATGCCATGGTCAACGCTTGCTTCGCCAGCGACGACTACAAAGAAGGGCAAACCGCATTCATGGAAAAGCGCAAACCGGTGTTCCAAGGCCGTTAAAAATATTCAATAAAATCAAATAGTTATGTGAATGTC
>JAYUAH010000037.1:0-2658 GCA_043741415.1 Betaproteobacteria bacterium | reverse complement strand
TGAACGCGGTGGGCAGCCGCGAAGGCAGCAGTTACGCCAGTCAGGACGAATTTGTGGCGAACTACAAAGTGCGCCCGTCCGGCAGCAGCGCCACGCCTGACATCGTACGGCATCTTGCGTTGCACAGCGCGCGGCAGTTCGAGGATGGCCGCTGGCGCAGCAAGGTTGATCGCAATGTTTACGCCACACGCAAAAGCAAGAATCTGTTTCCGTACTGGGACCACATCAAAATTCCCGCGCTGCTGATCAAAGGCGACCGCAGCAACCGCATTTCGCCGGAAGTGATCGCCGAAGTCAAAGCACGCGCGCCGCAGGTGGAAGTGGACGAAGTGCCCGGCTGTGATCACCATGTCACGCTCGATAATCCGCTGGGGTTCATCGAGGTGGCGTCGAAATTTGTTCATAAGCTTAAACAATGATCTCGCCCGCTCCCTACACCGATCACACTATCGACATCGCCGGCCTCAAGCTGCACTATCAGGATTACGGCAGTGCCGGCAAACCGCCCATGCTGTGCATACACGGCGGCGCCGCGAATGGCCATTGGTTCGATTTTGTTGCGGCGGGTTTTACCGACGACTACCACGTGCGCTCGATCGATCTGCGCGGCCATGGTGACAGCGCGTGGGATACCGCTACTGAACCGGATTATTCCTATGAGCGTTTTGCCGAAGACATACACGAGTTTGCCGAAGCACTCGATCTGTGCGATTTTATTTTGGTCGGGCATTCGATGGGCGGCATGGTATCGACCGTTTACGCCGGTGCGCATCACGACCGCGCCAAGGCGTTCATTATGTGCGACACCACTATCGGCATGACGGTCGAGCGCATCGCGGGCTTTCACGCCGTGGGCAATCGTGAAGGCCGGCACTATGCGAGTCAGGAAGAATTCATTGCGAATTACAAAGTGCGTCCCGGTGGCACCATGGCCGCCCCTGAAGTGATCAAGCACGTCGCGCACTGGAGCGGACGCCAGTACGACGATGGCCGCTGGCGCCACAAAGTTGATCGCCGGGTGTATGCCACGCGCACCATCGTCGACAGCTACGGCTGCTGGAGCAAGATCAAAATCCCGTCGCTGCTGATGAAAGCGGATCGCAGCGGGCGCATCACGCCGGAAGCGATCGCCGAAGTGAAATCGCGTTCGCCGCAGGTCAGCGTCGACGAGGTGGTGAACAGCGAGCATCACATCACGCTCGACAATCCGTCGGGGTTTATCGAATCGGCACGTAAATTTTTAAATAAAATCAAATAGTTATGTTATTTTCGGCACGCAGCAACAGGTACATCGCATATGCTGCAATTCTTGCTGTATTTGGTAGGATGACCGCAAGTATTCGGGGTTGTCTTAGCCTCGAAGCGGAGCGCAAGGAGTTACCAACCATGATCTCCACCAGCCAGCGTAATCGTATAACGTCGCGCATGGCCTGCGCGGCGCTCGTCGCCGCGTGCGCGCTGCTGCCGTGCGCTCATGCGGCGGACGACGGCGTTAGCGCAAAGCCCGTCTTCACCAACAGCGAGATCAAGATCATCCTCTCGCACGGCCCCTGGCCTGCGGCAGCACCGCTCGACCCGACCAACCGCGTATCGGGCAAGCACGCTGCGATTGAATTCGGGACGCGTCTCTTCTTCGACCAGCGCCTCTCCGGCGGTGGCACGATGTCTTGCGCGAGCTGCCATGTGCCGGAGCGCAACTGGAGCGATAACCAGCGGCGCAGCACCGGCGTGGCCGAGATGGACCGCAACACGCCAACGCTGATTAATCTCGCCGCAGGGCGCTGGTACGGCTGGGACGGTGCTGCCGACAGCTTGTGGTTGCAAAGCCTGCGACCGATCCTCGACGCGCGTGAACTGGCCGCTACACCGCGCCATGTGGCGCAAGTGGTGCGCAATGACGATGACATGGCCTGCCGCTACCGCAAGGCCTTCGGCACGCCGCCGTCGCCCACCCATGACGAAGCGGTGCTGGTGGATATCGGCAAGGCACTCGCCGCCTTCCAGGAAACGCTGACCAGCGGACGTACGCCGTTTGACCACTTTCGCGATGCGCTGGCGCGCGGCGCGGCGCCGTCGACCTGGACCTATTCCGAGCCGGCGCAGCGCGGGCTTAAAGTTTTTATCGGCAAGGGTGGCTGCACCCATTGCCATGCCGGCCCCAATTTCACCAGCGGCGAGTTCTTCAACACCGGCCTGTCGCGCTTTGAACCGCTGGGCAAACCCGATCCCGGACGCCACGCGGGCGTCACGAAACTGCTCGAAAGCCGCTTCAATCTGCTGGGCTCGTACAACGATGACGCCACGGGCGCCAGCGCCGCACGCACACGCCAGATTTCCCTTGAGAAGGTGAAGCGCGTCGAGTTCAAAGTGCCGTCATTGCGTAACTTGTTGTTAACCTCGCCGTATGGCCGTGACGGCAATGTCGATACCCTCGCCGAGGTCGTGCGGCATTACGCCAGCGTCGATCCTATCCGCCTGCACGCCAAAGACGGACTGCCCGCAAAACCCCTGAACTTGAGCCCGCGCGAGCAGAGCGACCTGGTGGTGTTTCTTGAATCGCTGAGTACTTTTTCCAACCCCTGGCGGCCCGAGGACGGCGGACGCTGTGATTGAGGTAGGGGACAGCGAGGCCCCAACGCCGAAGAGATTTTTTCGGAA
>JAYUAH010000036.1:0-6295 GCA_043741415.1 Betaproteobacteria bacterium | reverse complement strand
GACACCGCATTGGGCGGCGCCGGCAGCGCAGGTGCGACGGGTATTTTAGGGGGGGTCGTCCGCGCGCTCACCGCATCGAGCAACAGCGGCACCGCGGCATCGGTGTCGCACATCAGGTATACATCCATTGGCGGCAAGCCGAAATGATCCGCGCCGCCGCCGCGATGGTTGTGCTGATCGCACGACACTTGAATGATTTTCGCGCTCACCGACTGATCACCGAATGCCTGTTTCAAAGTGCCCGCGAGGTCGAGATAATCCAGCGACAACACCACATCGGCCTCGCGCACCATCGCGCGCGCTTCGTCGGTGAGATACGCACCCGGCGGCGCGGCATGCAATGGGTGATCGGTCGGAAACGCCGCCGCGAGTTTAATGTTGGTGCACACCGGCGCGTTGAGTTTTTCCGCGAGCGCGATGCGCGCTTGCCACGCGGCCTCACTGCGCGAACAACGGCCGGCGAGGATCACCGGGCTTTTCGCGTTCGAAAGCAAACTCGCTGCTTGCGCGATGAGTTCGATCGAAGGCCGAGGCGGCAGCGGTGGCGCGTTGCGCGCCGGATCAGGCAGCGTCGGCATCGGCCCGAGTTTTTGCTCTTGCATCGCCACATCGAGATTGATATACACCGGCCCTTTCGGCGCGGTCTGTGCGATTTGCGCAGCGCGCAGCATCGCTTCCACAGCCGCCGCGGGCGAGCCCGGCAGGTTGTCCCATTTGGTGAAGTTGCGGATAAGGCCGCCTTGATCGACACTCGTATGTATCCAGTCAATCCACGGACGGCGTTGCGTCGCGTCCAGCGGACCCGTCGCGCCCATGATCAAAATCGGCGCGCGGTCGCACCACGCGTTATAAATCGCCATGGTCGCGCGCATGAGACCGATGTTCGCGTGCAGGCCTGATGCCATCATCTTGTCGGTCACCTTGGCGTAACCGTGCGCAATCGCCACTGCGGTTTCTTCGTGCACACACAACACCATTTGCGGCGCGCGATTGCCCAGCAGATTGACAATGCTGTCGTGCAGCCCGCGATAACTCGAGCCCGGCACCAGCGCGATATACGGCACACCCAATTCGCGCAACATCACCGCAATGGGATCGCTGCCCCAGAAGGTTTCGCCGGCGCGGCTGGCTACCGGTTTGTCATGAACGATAGCGTTCGATGTGTGATCGGGCAATGTCATGGCTTCTCCGAAGATTCGGGCCGAACTGTGTCATGTGTGCCGCGTGCAAATCAAGCGCATCGAATGCCATTCGGATGAAAATACATAAGTATTTGTTTTTATTGACTTTTTTATAAACTCACTCGTAGCAAGCTGACACGCTTCATGGTCACACCTAATAAACGCCGTCTAGCCATAGTGTCCTGAGTCTGGCTGTTTTGCCCACCCTGAGGCTCGACCCACTTGTCATACACACCCGCCGCTACAAGCGGCTGCGTTCGAAACGGATGGGCTGCGCGCCCTCACTCGGGGCATCCGACACTGACGCGGCACCAGCTTGGGGCCAAGAGTAAACTTCGCGCAGCGCTGCGAAAACTAAATGTCCGGCAGCTACGCCTATTGGTATTGTTGTTGCGCGGCAATCACGTCAGAACCGTGTATTGGCACGTTGATTGCTTCCGTTGTGCTTCGTATTGAACGCCACGCCGATCTTCTTTTCACGCCAAGGACACCCCATGAACAACGAAAACGTTGCAGGTTCTCCGGAAGACGCATCGCCCACGGTTCCGCTCACGGATGCTGTTGATTCGTCGCGCCGCAATTTTTTACACAGCGCCGCCGCCACCGGCGCGGCATCACTGGGTGCCATGGGCGCCATGGGTGCAGCTTCGCTTTCGCATGCGCAGACGGGTCTCAAGCGCAGTTCGATCAGCCACTTCTATGTGCCGGCAACGGACAAGACGGTGCACTGGGGCTATTTCAGCAAAGGACTAAAACTGCTGGTCGAAGTGGAATCCGGCGACTTTGTCACCATCGAAACGCTGACGCACCACGCCAATGATGACGCCGAGCGCATGGTCAAGGGGGACCCCGGCGCGGAAAGTGTTTTCTACTGGGACAAGACGCGCAAGGGCGTCAACCGCCGCGGCGCAGGGCCGATGGATGCCTCGTTGTTCGGGCGTGGCGCCGGCGAAGGGCTCGGCGTACACATCTGCACCGGCCCGGTCGCGGTGAAGGGCGCGCAGCCGGGCGATATTCTCGAAGTGCGCATCCTCGACGTGAAGCCACGCCCCTGCGCCAACCCGAAGTTCGGCGGCAAGGCGTTTGGCAGCAATGCGGCGGCGTGGTGGGGCTTTCATTTCAAGGACATGATTACCGAGCCCAAGGATCGCGAAGTGATCACCATTTACGAGGTGGATGCCAGCGGCGAGCGCAACTGGGCGAAGGCGCAGTACAACTTCCGCTGGACGCCGCAGACCGATCCGTTTGGCATTGTGCACAAGACCATCGACTATCCCGGCGTGCCGGTCGATCACACCACAGTCAAGGAAAACTGGGGCATCCTCAAGAACGTGCGCGTGCCGATACGCCCGCATTTCGGCACCATGGGTCTGGCGCCCGCCGAAGCGGAACTGGTCGATTCGATTCCGCCCAGCTACACCGGCGGCAACATCGACAACTGGCGCATCGGCAAAGGTGCCACCATGTATTACCCGATTGCGGTGGCCGGCGGTCTGCTGTCGGTTGGCGATCCGCACGCGTCGCAGGGCGATTCCGAGTTGTGCGGCACCGCCGTCGAATGTTCGCTCACCGGGACGTTTCAGCTCATTCTGCACAAAAAATCCAGCCTCACCGCTGGCCCGCTGCAAAATCTCAACTATCCGCTGCTGGAAACCAAAGACGAGTTCGTGGTGCACGGTTTCAGCTTTCCGAATTACCTCGCAGACCTGGGCGCGAAGGCGCAGTCGGAGATTTATTCGAAATCGTCGGTCGACCTCGCCATGCGCGACGCCTTCCGCAAGATGCGCCACTTCCTGATGACCACGCAAAAGCTCAGCGAAGACGAAGCCGTATCGATCATGTCCATCGCGGTGGATTTCGGCGTGACGCAGGTGGTCGACGGCAACTGGGGCGTGCATGCGCTGGTGAAAAAAGCGCTGTTTGCCGGCGCAGAAATTTAAAACACCGACGGGGCCGGTGCGGATGCGCTCAAGCCACTGCCTTCAACTCCCGTCGCACTACATGGCTGGTCAGGCGCTGCGTGATATCGCGACGCACCTGGTTAAAATCAATCGCCGACACCTCGCGCGGGCGCGCGAGTTCAATCGGGATATCCGCCTCGATGCGCCCCGGCCCTGCGGTCATCACCACCACGCGGTCGGACAACAGCACCGCTTCTTCGACGGAGTGCGTGACAAAAATCACCGTGACTTTGGTGCGCGCCCAGATTTCAAGTAACTCCTGTTGCAGGCTTTCACGGGTCAATGCATCCAGTGCGCCGAACGGCTCGTCCATCAACAGCAGTTCGCATTCGTTGGCGAGTACGCGTGCGATGGCCACGCGTTGTTTCATGCCGCCGGAGAGTTGCATCGGGTAACGGTCGGCGAATTTTTCAAGGCCGACCATATTGAGATATTCGTCAGTGATTTCGTTGATGTACTTTTTGGCCAGTCCCTTTTGCCGCGGGCCAAAACTGATATTTTCACGCACCGTCATCCACGGAAACAGCGCGTAATCCTGAAACACCATGCCGCGGTCGCTGCCGGGGCCGGTGATCGCTTTTTCATACAAGCTGATCTGCCCGGAACTCGGTTGCTCGAAACCGGCGATGATTCTGAGCAACGTGGATTTACCGCAGCCCGATGCGCCGATCAGGCACACGAATTCGCCTTTGTCGATGTTCAAATTCACACCGCGCAGCGCCTGGACTCGATCGTTGCCGATGTGGAAAGTTTTGGTGACGTCGCTGATGGTCAGAAACTGTCGCCGCGCTTTGTCAGGATCAACCATGATGTTGCTCGGTTATGTCAATCACACCAAAATACCGTTCGGGCTGAGCTTGTCGAAGCCTCGCATCGGCACCGCTGCCCTTCGACAAGCTCAGGGCGAACGGCACTATCCGAACCGTATTGGAATCAACCATGATGTTGCGGACTCCAGCGCAGTATGCGGTTGTTGATGGCGACGATAATGCGGTCGGTCAAAAACCCGGCGATGCCAATCACGATCATGCCGGTAATCACCAGATCGGTACGCGACAAGGTGCGGCCATCCATGATCACCGAACCGAGCCCGGTGGGCACGCCAGTCATTTCACCGACGACGATGAGTATCCACGCGAATCCGTGCGCCAGACGCAAGCCGTTGAAAATGCCCGGCATCGCCGCCGGCAGCACTACTTGTCGGAACAAACTGGAGCCGTCGCAGCCCAGCATTGACGCCGCCTCGAACAATCGCGGATCCACCGAGCGCACACCGAAAATCGTGTTAAGCAAAATCGGATAAAACGCGCCTAGAAAAACCAGAAACACCGCGGAGCGCGGTCCCAATCCAAAAAAGATCATCGACAGCGGCAGCCACGCCGTCACTGGTATCGGCCGCAGCAGCGACAACGTCGGATCGAGCATCTGGCGAATGATTTTGACTTTGCCGATCAACAGGCCGAGCGGTATGCCGATCACCATCGCCAGCGCAAACCCGCCGTACACGCGCTGCATCGACGCGAACAAATGCGTGAGTATGGAGCCGCTGAACGCGTCGTTGTAGATGCCGCCGAAGGCGAAATCCCACATCATGATGCCGACTTGTGAAGGCTTGGGCACGAGCCGGGTAGCGGTGACCACCACCACCACGTGCCACAGCACGATCAGCGCAATGGGAAATGCCACCGCCAGCACAATGCCCTGCACACGCTCGGGCATCAGGCTTGTGCGTCGTGCCGGCGCAGGGGTCACGCCGGCGGTCGTGGGCAATACGGCAGACACTGAATGACCGCAGCGAAACTACTTCTTCGCCGGTGCATCGACCGGCATGAATTTGGCATTGATGAATTTATCGAAATTAGGCAATTCGCGAATTTGCTTTTTCTCGATCATCAACTGGCCGTAGGCTTTGGCGCGCCTGACGAATTCATCGTCAATCTTCCACGTGAGTTGCACATTGGGCGCGGCCATCTCGATTGATTTTTGTTGCTGACCGAGTTTTTGCATGGTCATTTTCACCATCTCCGCGCGATTACCCATCGCGAAATCAGTGGCCTTGCGATGCATGTCCATCATGATTTTCACCAGTTCGGGATTCTTGTCGATCATTTCCTGACGCGTCGCCCACACCATGTTGAGCGAACCGATCGCCGTGCTGTACGGATACTCGACGATCTTGCCGTCGCCGCTGGCCAGACTGATACCGGGGCCGGGCTCGGCACCCACATACGCATCGACATCACCGCGCGCCAATGCCGGCGCCATATCACTAAACGGCAGGCGTATGGATTGCACATCCTTGATGGTCATGCCTTCCGCTTTCAGACGCTCCAGGATCACCACTTCCTGCGTGGAGCCGGGCCAGATCGCGACTTTCTTGCCTCGCAAATCCTTGATCGATTTGATATCCGATTTTGCGCCAGCAACTACGGCCATGCCGCCATTGCATTGCGGCGCGAAAATCACCACCGGCTCGCCGGCGGCCGCGCCAAGCATTGCCGCGGCAATGCCGAAGGTGCCGAAATCCACCGTGCCGGTGACTACCGCATTTTTGCCGTCGGTCGGGCTCTCGAACGGAATGACTTCGATCTTGTAACCCGGTGGCGCAAATTGTTGGTAGAAGTGCGGCGTGATCGCGTGGATCAATTTCAGCGTGCCGACCTTGATCACTTTTTCCTGCGCCTGCGCGGTTTGCACGCCGAGCGATGCGAGCAAGGCAAACGTGGCCGTGGCTAAAAAGTTTCGGCGCGAAATAGGGGACATGATGGTTTCCTCGTGGTCGGTAGGCGATGATCAACGTCATCGTGTCACTCACTATGCAACCATCGTGCCAATAACAATTTATTGTTTAAAAACAAATACTTACGTCATAACCGCTTATGTGCAACGCCCTCAAGTAGTGCGGCGATCAGGGCGACGCACTACGCCGGTGCGCGGAGTCGCACGACACCAATTCGCGCACCAGCGCCGTCAGCGCGCCATTAGGTTGCGCCAGCGCTTCGAGTATGGTGAAGTGATTGTGCTGTGCGAGGCACGCGAGGCGGCCCGGTAAACTCGCGTGCGCGCGCGCCGTTGCGTAGTCCGCAGACTGACGTTGCAACTCCGGTAATTCGCCGCTGCCGCACGCGAGCAGTAACGGCGCACTGCGCGCCG
>JAYUAH010000035.1:0-14214 GCA_043741415.1 Betaproteobacteria bacterium | reverse complement strand
ACAACGTACATGCGTTCTGGATGGCCGTCGGCGACAGCGACGGGGACATCAAGATACCCGAACTCGATTACGACAAGTCGAGCAATATCGGCGGCTTTTCAGTCGTCGAGCGCTACCGCAGCAAAACGGATTTTGTGGTGTTGCGTGAAGACGGACGCTCGACAAAAACACGCATCGCGAAATTGGACAGTTTGAAATTTCCGAAATCGCCGTGCTTGCTCAAGATCGATGTCGAGGGTTTTGATCAGCAGGTGATTGCCGGCGGCGTGGATCTGCTCAAGCGCAGTAACTTTCCACCGCTGCTGTTTGAGGCGTGGGGCTTTGACTGGTTTCGCGAACAGAAAGACAAGTTGTTTAAAGGTCTGCGTGATTTGGGTTATGAAATCACCAGCATCATCGCGGACGACTATGTGGCGCAGCATCCGCGCCATGCCGTGCACATTGATTTTGTGACCGACGGTAGCGGTCGCTTCAAGATGACCCGGACCCGTTAGTACAAAGCACAAACACAAACGCGCCAGTTTCCGATTATCGGTGACTGGATTCACACCAACTATCAACAGGAGATTCCCATGGCAAAAGGTTATTGGATCAATATGTTTCGTTCCATCAAAGACCCGGCGAAAGTCGAAGCGTATCGCGCGCTTGCAGGCCCGGCGATGCTGGCTGCAGGGGCAAAATTTTTAGTACGCGGCATGCCGGCCAAAACCTATGAGGCCGGTCAAATGGAGCGCGTGGTGGTAATTGAATTTGAAAGTGTTGAAAAAGCCATCGCCACCCACGATAGCCCCGGCTATCAGGCCGCGTTGCAAGCGCTGGGCGATGGCGCGGTGCGTGACTTGCGCATCGTCGAGGGCGTCTAAGCGTCGCCCGCCTACTCGCCATGCGTGATAGGCGTGATACGCACGCAGCGCGTATAGTGCAGGCACCAGGAGATACCCCATGACCGATCAGGCCTACATAGACGCGTATCAAAAACTGTCCAGTAGCTACAACGACAACCAGTCGAGCATGGAAGAATATCTCACCGGTCTGCAAGCGCTGAAAGCGCAGTATCTCAAGGGCAGAAGTAACGCGACGTTGCCCGTGGTGCCGTAACCCGCGTGACGGCTGCATGAGCGCAGTCGGCGCGTCTGCCATGTCCGCAAAATCCTCCGCTGCGCGCAGGGCGCGCCTGTTGACCGGGCCGCTCTTACCCACGCTCGCCGCCCTCGCCGCGCCCAACGTATTGCTCGCGCTGATGCAGGCGCTGGTGAGTTTTGCCGATGCGTGGTTCATCGGCCGGCTCGGCACCGAGGGGCTGGCGGGTGTTGCGCTGGTGTTTCCGCTTTTGATTTTGATGCAAATGATGTCGGCGGGCGCGATGGGCGGCGGTGTATCGTCCGCGATTGCGCGTGCCATGGGCGCGGGCGACGTGGCGCGCGCCGAGCGGCTGGCACTGCACGCTACCGTGATTGCTATCGCCTTCGGCTTGTTGTTCACCGTGGTGATGTGGGTTGCGGGCCCGGCGCTGTACCGGCTGCTCGGCGGCAGCGGCGCGGCGCTTAATCACGCGATGGCGTATTCAACGCTCGTATTCGGCGGCGCGCTGACGGTATGGCTCGCCAATATACTCGCCAACGTGGTGCGCGGCACCGGCAATATGGTGGTGCCGGCCGTCATTTTGAGCGTTGCTGCGTTGCTGCAGATGCCGCTGTGCGGCGCGCTGGTGCTGGGCTGGGGCCCATTCCCGCAACTCGGCATCCGCGGCGCAGGCATTGCTTACGTGTGCGCGTTCGGCGCGGCCGCGCTGGGTTTCGCGGGCTACATCCTGGCGGGGCGCACGGGCCTCCATGTTTTACGCGGCGGCATTGCGCTCAGCACGCGGCTGTTCGCGGATATTTTAAAAGTGGGATTGCTGTCGTCATTCAACGCGCTGCAAGTGATCGCCGCGGCGGTCATCGTCACCGGCATGGTAGGCACCTTCGGCACCGCCGCCCTCGCCGGTTTCGGCTTGGGCGTGCGCTTGGAGCTGCTGCAAATACCGGTGGTGTTCGCCATCGGTTCGGCGCTGGTGGTGATGGTGGGCACCTGCATCGGCGCCGGCGACATCCAGCGTGCACGGCGCATCGCGTGGTCGGGCGCGGCACTCGCCGCGTGCATCACCGGCAGCGTGGGCCTGATCGTGGCACTGTGGCCCCACGTGTGGGCGGGCTTGTTCAGCAGCGACACCGCGGTGCTCGACGCTGCCTACACCTACTTGCGCATCGCCGGTTGGTGCTACGGCTTTTTCGGCGCAGGAATCGCGTTGTATTTCGCATCGCAAGGCGCAGGCAAAATGTTGTGGCCGGTGCTCGCAGGCAGCACGCGATTTTTGATTGCGGTCGGCGGCGGCTTTGTGGTGCTGCGATATTTCAATGGCACGCTGGCAGCCTTGTTCGCGATGATTGGTTTCGCGATGTTGGTGTATGGCGCAGCAACCGTGGCCGCGGTGAAGTGGGGCGCCTGGAAGTAAAACGATTTGTTGGAAAAATAGTTAAAATATTCAATAAAAACAAATACTTACGATATTTCTATTCGCATGTAATCATGCAGCCATTGCGCATCGGCTGCACTCAGACGTGACTTTTGACCTAACCTCTTTGACATATTGTTGATGTCGCGCACCGCGTGTATCGTACAACTGAACGAGTAACTGCGGCGCCGGACGGAGAACACCATTCGCACCATCTTCATCAGTTATCGCCGCGAGGACGCCGAAGGTCAGGCCGGCCGCTTGTTTACCGATCTGGCACGCCACTTCGGCGAGGCATCGGTGTTTATGGATGTCGCGGGCATCGAGCCGGGACGTGATTTTCGGCGTGTGATCGATCAGCATGTCTCGTCGTGCGGCGTGCTGTTGGCGATCATCGGCAAAGGCTGGGCTGATGCCAAGGATGCGCAGGGAAAACGCCGGCTCGAAGACCCGCTGGATTTCGTGCGGCTTGAAACCGTATCCGCATTAAAGCGTGATATTCCGGTGGTGCCGGTGCTGGTGCACGGCGCGCGCATGCCCAGCCCCGAGCAATTGCCCGGCGAACTGGCGGATCTCGCTTACCGCAACGGCGTCGAGCTCACTCACGCACGCTGGGATTCCGACTTGCAGGTGCTGATCAAGGCGTTGAGTCCGTACGTGGATAGCACGAATAGCGCGCCGCCAATCTCGCGCGCAGGAGCGTCGAGCAAAACGATTAAAAAAAACGGCCATCGCGGTATCGCTGGCAGCGTTGGTGATCAGCGGTGGATATACCTGGTATCAGGCATCAACCGAACGTGCCGAGCAGACGCGGCAGGCCGCATTGCAGGAATCGGCAAACAAAAAAACTGCGGAAGAATTCGAAGTCAAGAAACAAGCTGAAGCCAAAGCAATAGCCGAACGGCTCGATGCGAAGCAACACGCCGAGGCTGACAGAATCGCGGCCAACCGCAAGCATGACGACGATATTCGACCCAGGGCGATAACAGCCGCCAAACCTGAAACGATTGGCATCGCAGTAGCTCCAACATTGACGCCGGCCGCCGTCAAGATCGAGAAAGCACAATGCATAGATCGTGGCAATGCTATATACCAGCTACGTCTTTGGGGTTGGGCCAGCGGGGAAACAGACTCTGTCGTGTGGGCCGGCCCCAGCCTGCCGCCAGGTACCGGCGTGACGGATGAAGCCAAGATTAATTGCCTCGGTTGGCGTGCAGCGCAGCCAGGGGATGGGCCCGTCTATACGCGCGCATGTGCGCGTGGGCAGGGCAATGCAGGCCGAACACCCTGGTATAGCCAGACGATTTTTCAGTGGCGGGCTGCTGATTCTCCCAGCAATGCGTTCGCTAGACTTCGACGCCCGGGCATGTCCCCCGCAGACAACATTGTTGACATGATTGCATTCAGTTGCAACAAATCATAGCGCGGCGGCTGTTATCACGGATGCATGGCGCATACAGCGACAACCGGTTGGCTATAATGGCATCTCTCCGCCAACCGGAGAGGTGCAGTGCATTTTTACGTCGGCAAATTTGACACATCGCGTCTTGCCGTACCCGACGGATATGCGGGACATGCAAGCGGATTCGAGCGTGTCAGCCTGATTAATCGCGCCACAGGTTCGGTGCATTGCGAAGCATGCATCTCGCATCTCACCGCAGGTGGCCGTATTGCAGCGTGCGTGCACGCTTATGAAAAAGGCATTTACGTTTTCGAGGGCGAGATTGAAATCCTGCGCGCTGACGAATGCTTTCCTCTAGCGGCCGACGGTTATGCGCTGATCCCCTGCGCCACGCCGCATGCGATACGCAATCGCGGCGCGCAGCGTGCACGGTGGTTCGAGATTCTGTCGCCGCAACCCAAACCAGCGAGTGCGTTTCAGGATACGTTTTTCACCGGCGACGATGTGTGGCCTGCGACCGTCAGTGAGGCCGCGCAAAAAGGTGTCGGCCGCTTCACGCCGGAAAACCCGATCCCGCAACAAAGCGCGGCGCTGCAACAGGGGCTGACGGTATTTCGCTTCATGGAACGCAACTTCGGCGCGCAATGTTTTTTCATGATGCGCGGCGAAATGTCTGTCGGTGCGTTTCGTACGCGCCACGATCATCCGCTTGAGGAGTTTTATCTGGGGCTCAGCGGCGAAGTCATCATGGACATCGAAGACCAGAGTTTTCGTCTCGGCGCGGGCGATGTGGCGTGGACGGGTGTGGGCACCAGCCACGCGTTTCGCCAAGTCGGCAACGAGCCGTTTCGCTGGTTGGAAACACAAACGCCGCAGTTTCCCGCGCGGCACGGCACGCGTAATTATGTCGACTGGGAAAAACTGCGCGCGGGACGATAATGCATCCGTTACACTTCGCCACACCACATCCCGCCACCCAAGGAGCGCACCATGGCCGCAGCCAACTATTTGCCAGACGTTCTCGACACCACCGAAGCCGAGCGCGTCGCCACCGGCTTTACCTTTACCGAAGGCCCGCTGTGGCATCCGGACAACTATTGGTATTTTGTCGATTTGCGTCCCAACCGGCTGCATCGCATCACCCTCGGACAAAAGCCGGAGTTGGTGCGCATCACCGAGGGCGGCAACGGCACCACGTTTGATCTGCAGGGCCGTTTGATTGTGTGCGAAGGCGATGGCCGCAAAGTCACGCGCACCGACACCGACGGCAAAGTGGAAATCCTCGCCGACAAATATAATGGTGGACGCTTTAACCGTCCCAACGATGTGGTGTGCCATTCGAACGGCAGCATTTATTTCACCGACCCCGACAAGCGCCGCCCGTACCATGAGCGCGAAATTCCCGGCCGTGAAGGCGACAATAATTTGTGGGATGGCGCCGGTGTGTATCGTGTGGCGCCCGACCGCAGCATCAGCCGACTGGCGAATTGCGAGTATCCGAACGGCCTTGCGTTGTCGCCCGACGAACGCACGATGTATGTAGCCAACACACGCTCGTCGAAATACATCCACGCGATCAAGCTCGATGCCGCGGGCAACATGATCAGTCGCAGCATTTTTTGCGACATGAACGAAGGCACTGCGCCCGGCATACCCGATGGCTTGAAAGTCGACAGCATCGGCCGCGTGTACTGCACCGGCCCCGGCGGCATCTGGGTGATCGCGCCCGACGGCAAACGCGTCGGCATTATACAATGGCCGGAGCAGGCGGTGAATTTCGCGTTCGGCGGCCCCGATATGCGCACCTTGTTATGCTGCGCGCATACCTCCGTGTACACCTTGCGCGTGAAAGTGCCGGGCAATCCGCATCCGTTTTACAAGTTGTATAAACGCTAGCGCGGCGCGAAGTGATTGTACTGTAAGTATTTGATTTTAAACACTTTTTTATTTTTAGACAGAACGGCATAAGTAACGCCAACACAGCGGACGCGCACGGCGGCGCGCTCGACATCAACGAAGCATTTCGCAGCGGCGGGCGCTCGCCGGCGTTTCTCGATCAAATCAACAAGGCATGTATCGTGATGCTGCATGAAGCGGGCATCGTGCCGACCGCGCATGCCGCGCGCATCGCCACGGGCATCGCGAAAGTCATTGACGATATGCACGCCTCGGGCGTGCCGCGCCGTTCTGCGGATTATCTTGATTACGAGCCGCGATTGGTGGCAGCCGTGGGGCCCGATGCCTCGCGCCTGCACAGCGGCCGCAGCCGTCAGGATATTGCGTCGACCATTGCGCGCATGAATTTACGCGACGGGCTCACGCAGGAAATCGCGGCGCTGATTACTGCACGCGAAAAAACCATCGCGCTGGCGGAACAGCATACCGAGACCATCATCCCCGCCTACACCCATGGCGTGCAGGCGCAACCCACCACGTTCGCGCATTATCTGCACGCGCTGGCGGCGGCACTGGCGCGCGAAACGCAGCGCCTGCGCGAGGCGTATCAGCGCATCAATCGCAATCCGCTGGGCGCGGCGGCACTGGCAACGTCGAGTTTTCCGATTGATCGCAAGCGGCTCGGCGTGCTGCTGGGCTTTGAAGGATTGCTCGAAAACGCCTATGACGCGAACCATCTCGCACCGGTGGACAGTGCGCTGGATGTCGCCAGTGCGCTCGCCATTGCCGCGGTGCAGATCGGGCAATTCGCGCAGGACATGCACACGCAGTACGCCGATCCGACGCCGTGGTTTTTGCTCGCCACCGGCGAACTCACGGGGGTATCCAGCATCATGCCGCAAAAGCGCAACCCGGCCGCGCTGGAACAATTGCGTGCGCAGTCGAGCATTCTGCTGGGCGAAATGCAAACGGTGTTTTTGATTTCACATAACAATCGCACCGGCATGTTCGATTACCGCATGTACGACCCGGTACCGTGCGCACGGGCGTTGCAGGTGTTTAAGCTACTCCAGCAGATTATGTCTGGGCTTGTAGTGAACAAGGAACGCGCGCTGAAGGAAGTCAAAGCCGACTACTCCACCACCACCGAAATCGCCGATGCGTTGATGCAAAAAGCCGACGTGCCGTTTCGCATCGGTCATCATTTCGCGTCGAAGCTTACGGATTACGGTCGTGGCAAGGGATTGCGGCTGCACGATATTCCCTATGCCGAAGCGGTGCGTATTTATCATGACGAGACGCAGCAGGCGTTGCCGCTGTCGGAAGTTGCGTTCCGCGAAATCATCAGCGCCGAATACATGGTGTTCGGCCGCAAAGGCATAGGCGGGCCGCAGCTTGCGGAAGTGAATCGCATGCTAGCTGAGGAACAGTCGGCGATTGCGACGGATCGCGATTGGCTGCAGGCGAGTACCGGTCACCTGAGCAGCGCCGACGTGGCGCTGGAGCGGGCGTTCACCGCACTGGCCGGCAACGCGTCGCGATAAACCCGGGATATAGCCGATGAAGCCGATGACGCTCGCTGGGCCCATCATCGCCACGCTGTGTTTGCTGTTCCTGTCGCTGGCGCACGCGCAGGACTATCCGTCGCGACCGATACGCATGGTGGTGCCGTGGCCGCCCGGCGGCTTTACCGATGTGGTGGCGCGCGGGGTGGCGGCGTCGCTCAATGAATCGCTGGGCCAGCAAGTGGTACTCGATAACCGGCCGGGCGCCGCGGGCACGCTGGGTGTGGGCATCGTGGCCAAAGCGCCGTCTGACGGCTACACCTTGATGATGAGCGATGTGCCCAGCCACGCGATCAGCGCCAGCCTGTACAAATCGTTGCCCTATGATCCGCTGAAGGACATCGAACCGATTGCGATGCCGGGGCGCTCACCGCTGGTGTTGGTGGTCAACCCGAAGCTCGGTGTCAAAACGGTGGCGCAACTGATCGACTATGCGAAGGCGCGCCCCGGCCAGGTGGCATTTGCGTCGTCCGGCAATGGTTCGATTACGCATTTGACATCGGAACGTTTTAAACGCGACGCGGGTGTGGAACTGTTGCACGTCAGTTATAAAGGCGGCGTGCCGGCCACCACCGCCATCGTCTCCGGCGAAAGCGGCATGGGCTTCACGTGTATTTCGGCGGCAGTGCCGCACATCAAGGCGGGGCGCCTGTTGCTGCTGGGCGTCACCTCACCCAAGCGTTCGCCGGTTTTTGCGGACGTGCCGGCGCTGGCGGAAACGCTTTCCGGATTCGACATGGGTTGCAATACCGGATTTTTCGCGCCGGGCGGCACACCGCAGCGCATTGTGCAGCGCTTGCACCGCGAAACGATGAAAGCGGTTGAGCAGCCGCGCATGAAGGAACTGCTCGTCGTCAACTCCGCAGAAGCCGCACCGTTCACGCAGGCGCAGTTCAAAGCGCATGTGGCGAAGGAAGTACGCGACTGGGGTGAAGTGGTACGCGCGGCGGGGCTGAAAGTCGAATAGAAAGCGGGCCGGACTAGGGTGCAGCAGCGGCCTCGCCCGGCGTCGGCTCATCCGGCAGCCACAGCACGATCACGGCTTTGAGCGCGGCAACGCCAGCCAGTATCCAGAGCGACGCCGAGAATCCAATGGCTTTCACCAGCGGCCCGAGTATCCAAACCGCCGCCGAGCTGAATCCGAACGCAACGGTGAGCCGCATGCCGGCCACGCGCGAGCGCAGGCGATCATCCACATAGCGCACGATCATGGCATCAGTAAATGGAACCGAGCCGAACACAAAAATCATCACCGCCAGCAACGCCGCATATAGCCACCAGTGCTGCGTGTGTGCAGCAATGATGAGCAGCGGAATCTGAATCACCGACATCCAAAGTTGCAAGGGCTTAAACGCAACACGGTCGATCAGCCGGCCCACGACGAGTTGCGCGAACGAGGCGATGGCGTAGATCACTGCGAGCATCGTGCCAATGAGCGCAGGGTCTTCGATCACGCCTTTGAAACGCTCGGACAGCAATTGCGCATTGCCGTTGGTGGTGAAGTTAAACAACACCGTGCTCACCGCTGCGGCGGCGGTCATCACGGCAAACGCGCGCGCCAGCACTGCGGGCGACAGCGACACCTGCGCCTTGCCGCCCTTGCGCTTGGAAGGCGCCTCGGTTTCCTGCGGACAGGTGAACGCAAACACAATGCCGCAGCCGATGGCGACAAGACCCGGTATCACAAACGCCGCGCGCCAGCCGATCCACTTCACCAAAAAACCGGTCAACAGCGCGGCAATCGCAATGCCCAAATTGCCCGCCAGCCCATTCAAGCCGATGACTGCGCCGGGATTCGACACGTTCTGCACCAGCATCGGAATACCCACCGGATGGTAAATTGCCGCGAATGCGCCCAGCAGCGTAAGTGCAGCGGCGAGCTGCCAGGCGCTTTGCGTCAGTGACACCAGAATCGCGGCCACGCCGATGCCGATGAAAAAAATAATCATCATGATGCGCCGTCCCCACAAGTCACCCAGCCGCCCGGCCGGCAGCGCACCCAGTCCGAACAATGCAAATGCACCGACGCTGTAAGGCATCAAGTCCGCCCAGTTGGCGTAGCCGAATTCCGCGGCAATCGTGGCCACCGCCGTGGCGAAAATCAGCAGGAACATGTGATCGATGCCGTGCGCGACGTTGAGCAGCACATTCACCGCGCGAGGGAAGCCGTTGGGCACAGGCGTAGTGAGTGTGGCGTTGCTCATGACAATGTAGTCTGCTGCAATTGGCACGGTTTGTCACGCGCGCCACGCGTCTGCATACCCGTCACTTAGTGTGAACTTCGTCACCAACAGCCGTCGCGTGCCATTCGGCCATCGGCGCGCCGGATACACCCTATGAAACAGGTTAACTGGCCTCGGCACGGCTCCCGGTCTGCGCGGCACGCGCTGCCGCCTGCTCGGCCGAGCCGAGCCCGTTGAAATACATATTCAACAACACGGCAACAATACCCGCAAGCAAAATACCGCTGTGCAGTAGTGGCGAAAGAGCCTTGGGTAGATGCTGGAAGAAATTCGGCGCCACCAGCGGAATCATGCCAAAGCCGATGCTGATCGCGACGACAAAAAGATTGTTGCGGCTGGTTTTGTAATCGACGTCGGCGAGAATGCGTATGCCGGTGGCGGCCACCATGCCAAACATCACGATGCCGGCGCCCCCCAGCACAAACTGCGGGATCGCCTCAACCACCGCACCGAGCGCAGGGATTAACCCCATGACCACGAGAATCGCGCCACCGGTCACACATACCCAGCGGCTGCGCACACCGGTGACGCCGACGAGCCCGACATTCTGCGAAAACGAGGTGTAGGGAAAGGTATTGAATATGCCGCCGATGAGGGTACCCAGGCCATCCGTGCGTAAACCACGCGACAGGTTTTCTTGCGTGATTTTTTTGCCGGTAATGTCGCTCAAGGCAAGGAACATGCCGGTGGATTCGATCATCACGACGATCATCACCAGTGTCATGGTCACAATCGCCCAGAAGTCAAATGTCGGCGTACCAAACTGAAACGGATAGACGATACCGAACAGCTTTGCGTGCGCCACTTTGGCGAAACTCATCTTGCCTAATATCCACGCGGCCACGCAACCCAGAACAATGCCGCACAGCACCGCGATATTTGACCAGAACCCTTTGCCGTACTTGGCGATGATGAGTATCGCCACCAAAACAAAAAGTGCGATGGCGAGATTGTCGGGCGCCGCGTAAGCCGGATTGGGCATCAGCGCCGGCGGCGTTGCGGCAAGCGCCGCAGGATCGGGAATCATCGCCGGCACAGCCGCACCGCCGACGGCCCAACCGATCGCCACCCGCATCAACGAAATGCCGATGACGGCGATAATTGTGCCCGTCACCACCGGCGGAAACAACGGCAGCATACGGCTTACGAAGGGCGCGATGAGCATCGAAATGATACCCGCAGCGATCACCGCGCCGAAGATGCCGTTGATGCCCAGCGCCGGGTTGCCCGCCATCGCCACCATGGGGCCCACCGCGACGAACGTCACACCCATCATCACGGGCAGTTGAATACCGAACCAGCGGGTTGCGCCCAGGGACTGGATGATGCTGACAATGCCGCAGCAAAACAGATCCGCACTGATCAGCAGCGCCACCTGTTCCGGCGGCAGCTTGAGCGCGCGGCCCACGATCAGCGGCACGGCAATGGCGCCCGCGTACATCACGAGTACATGTTGCAGGCCGAGCGGAATAAGCTCGCCGAGCGGCAATACCTCGTCGACTACATCGACGTTTGCGCTTGTTTGGCGCTGCGCTGTGGTGACGTTTGCCATATTTTTCTCCTTAGTTACCGCCACGGAAACAGGAATACCCCCAAGGCGTGCATTTGAACGGCAGATGGTAGTGCTGCTCCGGGTCATCAATTCCAAAGCGGTACGCCACCACCTCCAGAAACGGCACCGGCGGCACGGGTACGTTTTGCGCCCGGTACCAAGCGGCGACATGAAACACCGCCTCGTAGACGCCGCGCTCGAAGCGCTGGTCGAGTACGGGTGCATGCAGCAGCCCGTTTGCCGAGAGCTCGCTTGCGGCGAGTGCTCGACGCTCAGGCGCCAGCGTGTACAGTTCTACCGTCATGCCTGCGGCCACGAGGCCGCGCGACACATCGACAACGTGGATCGAAATACCGGGCATGTAAAATCAGTTCAGCTTGGCGCCGGACGCTTTCACCAGCGGCGCCCAGTCGGTTACCTGCTTGGCAACAAACCCGTTGAACTCGGCAACCGACATTTTTCGGCCATAAACACCAAGGTCCTCGAGCTTCTTGATCATGCCAGGATCGGCCAGCACTTCAGCCATCACTGCGTGGAACCGGTTGACCACATCCGCGGGAACGCCCGCTGGGGACGACAGCCCCAGAAAATTCTCCGCCACCAGCCGCGGTTCCCCGGCTTCAATGACCGTTGGCACATCCGCAGAAATGCCTGCACGCTTGGGCGAAGTTACGGCCACGGCACGCAGCCGGCCATCCTGCATGTAGGGCACATTTTGCGGCAAGGTGTCAATTGCAAACTTGAGCCGGCCACCGATGAGGTCGGTGTGCATCGGTGTCGAGCCTTTGTAACCAATGTGCTCAATGCTCAGTTTGTGTACGTTCTTGAACACTTCGCCGATGATGTGGCCAATGGAACCGATGCCGCCGGAGCCGTAACTGATCGGCTCCTTTTGCACCTTGATCCAGGCGACGAGTTCCTTAATGCTCTTTGCAGGCACCGAAGGATGCAGCACGAATACATTCGCCACCGAACCGATATAGGAGATGTGATTGAAACTCTTCACCGGATCGTATGGCGATTTGTCGAGCATGAATGGCGAAATCGAAATCGGCGCGCTGTTCGAGAGTAAAAACGTATAGCCGTCGGCCAGCGCGCGCGGCTTCCGCGGCGCCTATGGTGCCGCCAGCACCAGGCTTGTTATCCACAATGACGGTTTGGCCCAGTTTCTGCTGCAGCGGCCCCGATATCAGGCGCGCGACCACGTCGCTGGACCCGCCGGGTGCAAACGTCACGATGACGCGCACCGGCTTGGTCGGCCACGCTTGGGCGACGGCAAACCCCGGCGCGGCAGCGATGCCCAGTACGGCGAGAACAAAGTCTATGCGATCCAGTGTCATGGTCAATCTCCGTGTAAAAAACTGGCGTAGCGCTCAACTGCCTCGATACGTGGAATAACTCCATGGCGATGCGAGCAACGGCACATGATAGTGCCCCGCAGGGTCCGCGATGCCGAATTGCAGCGGCACGCAATCCAGAAACGGCGGGTGCGGCAACGACATGCCTAGCCCGCGGAAGTATGCCGCGACATGAAACATCAGCCGGTACTCTCCGGTTTGCAATGCGTCGCCCGTGAGCAACGGCTCGTCGGTGCGTCCGTCGGCGTTGGTGTGCACGATCTTAATGAATTTCCAGTTTGCGCCGTCGCGCACCGAGAACTCGACCTTCATACCTGCCGCAGGCGCGCCTGATGCGGTATCCAGAACATGTGTGGTGAGTCTACCCATCGCTACGTTGCTCCCAGCAATTTTTCCAGCCGCCCGCGCGTGATATGACTGATTTGTCCGAGCGCGTTCGACAGTTCAGTGTCTGCGTCATTCGCGAGCCTGCGTTCCATATCCGCCAGCACCGTCGCGCGCGTGGCGTGTAACCGCAACGCGACGATACAGGGAAACCCAAACTTGCCGCGATAGGCGCGGTTTAAGCCCGCCATGCGCGCGAACTCGTCACCATCGAGCGCAGTAAAACCAAGCCGCTCCTGCTCGCTCTGAGAATCCTCGGTCAGCGTCGCGGACACCGCCTCGCGCCCGGCAAGTTCCGGGTGCGCCCGCACCAGTGCGAGCTGCGCCTCGCGCATTGCACCCTGCACCGCCCTCATCATCGCAACGTGCAATGCGTCCAGTGATCCAAACGGTCTTTCTTTCCAGACCTGCTCGGCAACCCACGGCGAATGTTCGAACACGCCGCCAAGCAGCGCCACAAACCCGCTGCGGTCGGCAGCATTCACTGTGTCCAAGCACGCCATCAGGTGACATTACCCAGAATATTGTATACAGTCAATATGGTATTCAGCAATCAGTATGCACCGATAAAGTGCGCATCGACAGGTGCCGGTGCGATTGCGGTGCGTCAATATATTGTATACAATTTTTTGGCTATGCAAATTCGAAAACCAGCGACCACGCGGCGCCGTCCGACCAGCACCGAAACCATCGTCACCCGCATCACCGCGGCTTTGATTGAGCATCGGCTGCCGCCCGGCGCGAAGCTCGGTGAGGAAGCCCTCGGCGAGATTTTTGGTGTGTCGCGCACCCAGGTGCGACAGGCGTTAAATCGATTGGCGCAGGACAAGTTGGTGACACTGCTGCCGGCGCGCGGCGCATTCGTCGCACAGCCCGACGTGCGCGAAGCGCGCGAGCTGTTCGATGCACGGCGCCTGATCGAGCGCGTGCTCACCGAGCGCTTTACGGCGAGCGCTACACGCGAGCAGATTGCGCTATTGCGCGAGCACCTGTCGCGCGAACGCGACGCGATTGCCACCGGCGATGTACCCACGCGCAACCGATTGCTCGGCGAGTTTCACGTCGTGATCGCCAACATGGTCGGCAATCGCGTGATTGTGCAATTGTTACGTGAACTCGTGCAGCGTTCTTCATTGGTCACGCTGCTCTATCAGAGCCCGCGCTCCGCCTCCTGTTCATCCGATGAGCACGCTGCGCTGATCGAGGCGATCCGCCGCCGGGATGCGATTGGCGCGGTGCGTCTGATGGATGAACATTTGGCCCACGTGGAGCATGATCTCGCACTCTCGGCAGACGACGCCAAAGCAATGACCCTGCGTG
>JAYUAH010000034.1:0-2664 GCA_043741415.1 Betaproteobacteria bacterium | reverse complement strand
CATGCGTTTTTTCAAGTAGGCTTTGTCCACCTCGGAATAAAAATAGCCGAGCTTGAAATTTTTCAAGCGGTGTTTCGCCGCGATTTCCTTGATGATGCTAACGAAAAGATCAACGCGGCTGTTCGACCCGGTATCGCCCGACGATCCGATAATCATCGGCACGCCAAGCGAGCGCGCGGCGAGCAGCATGTGTTCGAGATCGTGCGTTTGCCAACTCAGTGGGCTGGTGCAGGTGTCACTGCCGAGCGGCACCGGGCCCACATCGTCGCTGCCCGAGTCGGCGGCAATGTAGTGCGGCCCCGCGGCAACGCCCAATCTAAAACTATCGAGCCGGATCGGCGCGAATCCCAAGTGTCCATTCGGGCAGATGATTTTCAGCGAGTTCATGTTTAATCGATTTTTATTTTTCGCTCGGTAGCGATTTTGCGCCACTGCGCAAGGTCGTCTTTGATGCGGCTGGTGAAGGCTGCGGTCGTCATCGCCACCGGTAGCGCGCCGTCCGGATCGAGAAACACTCGCAGATCGGGCGAGGCTGATATGTCATTGATCTCGCGATTCAAACGCTCCACCAGCGGCGCCGGCGTACCCGCCGGCGCGAACACGCCGACCCAAATGTCGATGGCATAGCCTGGCACCGCGACGGCGAGCGGCGGCAAATCGGGGAAGGCAGGACTGGGCTCCCGCGAGGTGACCGCCAGCGCGCGCACTTTGCCGGACTTGATTTGCGATACCAGCGAACTGTAGTTCGAAATCATCACGCCGATGTGTCCGGCGGCGAGATCGATCAACGCATTCGCTGCACCTTTGTACGGCACGTGCGTCATTTGAATATTCGCACGGCCTTTCAGCAACTCGGTCGCCAACTGTGCCACCGAACCGACACCCGCCGAACCGTAGTTAAGCTGCCCCGGTTTGCTGCGCGCTGCGGCGAGCAATTCCAGCGGCGACCTGAACGGCGCGCTGGATGTCACCGCCAGCAACAATGGGCCTTGCGCGATCGGCGCGGTGGCGGCGAAGGCAGTTGCGGGATCGTACGGCACGGTGGATTGCGTTGCGGCGGTGGTCAGCAAGGTCGAAGAAGTCAGCAGCAACACCGAGCCATCGCGCATGCCTTTGGCCACCGAATCGGAACCGATCACACCAGCGGCGCCGGCACGGTTATCTACAATGACTGAATTGCCCAGGCGCTTGGCCAACGCAGGCGCCATTGCGCGTGCGATCACATCATTGCTGCCGCCCGGCGGAAACGGTACCACGATACGCATCAACGCCGGAAAATTGGCGTCGGTCTGCGCGCACGCTGTTGCGGCGACACATAAAAGGCCACAAAAAATACTCAATAAAATCAAATACTTACGCATGGCCTACTAATGCTCAAAATCCGACAGCTTGCCCGTCGGTACGACGTTCTGAAGCAGCAAAATAGCCATCTTCCATTTTGTATATCAGTTGCGCACGGCCGAAGTCGGTGCTCCAGCGGTCGGCCTGCGGCATATCGTGACCACGGGCTTGTAACGCGGCGATAGTCTCGGCCGGCACGCCGTGTTCGACGCCGACTTTCAAGCCGCTATCGATGCGCCAGCGCGGCGCGTCGCTTGCAGCCTGCGGATTTTGCGTGTGATCAACCATGCGCGACACCACTTGCATATGGCCCTGCGCCTGCATCGAACCGCCCATCACGCCGAAGCTCATCAGCGGCTGACCGCCCTTGGTGAGAAAGCCGGGGATGATGGTGTGGAACGGACGCTTCCCCGGCGCCACGATATTGGCGTGGCCGGGCCGCAGGCTAAAGCCCGAGCCGCGATTTTGCAGCGAGATGCCGGTGCCCGGCACCACCACACCCGAGCCGAAGCCGGAAAAATTCGACTGGATGTATGACACCATCATGCCCGATTCATCGGCAGCGGTGAGATACACCGTGCCGCCTTTGCTGGGTGTGCCGAACGACGGCGTGCCGGCTTTTTTCATGTCGATGAGTTTGGCGCGTTCTTTTAGATAAGCTTTGTCGAGCATTTGCGCCGGTGTCACGCGCATGGTGGCAATATCCGACACGTACTCGTTGATGTCGGCGAAGGCGAGCTTCATCGCCTCGATTTTCAGATGCAGATTGTCGGGCGAATCGACGGGCATCGAAGCGACATCAAAATTTTCCAGCATGCCCAGCGCCATCAGCGCCGCAATGCCCTGGCCGTTGGGCGGAATTTCATGCAGCGTGTAGCCGCGGTAATCGAGGCCGATGGGCTCCACCCAATCGAGCGTGTGCGCGGCCATGTCGGCGGCGGTGAGTGCGGCGCCGTGAAGTTTGGAAAATGCCGCGATTTTTTCGGTTAACTCGCCGCGATAAAACGCTTCGCCCTTGGTTTCAGCAATCAGCCGCAGCGTTTCGGCATGCGCCTTGGAGATAAATTTTTCGCCCGCTGCTACCGCGCGTCCGTGCGGCATGAACGCTTGCGCATAACCCGGCTGCGCGTGCAATTCCGCGGCGCCATTCGCCCACAGTCGCGAAATCACCGGCGACACCATATAGCCGTCGCTCGCATACTTGATCGCCGGCTCGAACAAATCGGCAAACGGCAGCCTGCCGTACTTGGCCGACATTTCCACCCACGCTGACACCGCGCCGGGCACGGTCACCGTATCCCAGCCACGCTTGGGCATTTCGGT
>JAYUAH010000033.1:0-2666 GCA_043741415.1 Betaproteobacteria bacterium | reverse complement strand
GTTCGGTCTGGTGGCGTTGCGTGCCTCGGGCGTGGGGTTTCTCATGCTCACGCTGGCGCTGTCGCAGGTGCTGTGGGGCACGGCGTTTCGCTGGGTGGCCGTGACCGACGGCGACAACGGTCTGCGCGGACTGACGCGGCCAGCGCCTTTCGACATCAGCCTTGATGGCGCGACAGCGTTCTATTATTTTGCGTTGTTGATTGCTGCTGTTGCCGTGTGGCTGATGGCGAAGTTCGTGCACTCGCCGTTCGGCGCCACACTCGCCGGCACCCGCGATCAGCCGCGGCGCATGAGCGCGCTGGGCCACAACGTGTGGATGATCCGCTGGATTACTTTTATCTACGCGGGCTTCTGGGGCGCGGTATCGGGCCTGTTGTTCGTCTACTACCACAAGTACATTCACCCGGCGTCGCTGTCGCTGACCTCATCGGCGGAGGCGCTGATCGGCGTGATTGCCGGAGGCTCCGGCACCATCGCCGGGCCGCTGATCGGCGCTGCGATTGTGATGGTGCTGAAAAATTATGTGTCGAGCTTTATCGATCGCTGGAACATGCTGCTGGGGCTGGTGTTCATTGTGATCATATTGTTCATGCCCGATGGCCTGGTGCCCGGTGTCAAGCGCTGGTGGGCGAAGCTGAGAAACAAATGACACCTGCACTGCATATCCAGCACCTGAAAAAATCCTTCGGCGGATTGCCGGCGACCAACGACGTGTCGTTGAGCGTGATGCCGGGCGAGCGGCGGCTCATCATCGGGCCCAACGGCGCGGGCAAGACCACGCTGTTCAACCTGATTACCGGCGACCTCGTGCGCGATGCAGGGGCGATTCGCTTGTTCGGCACGGAAGTGGCGCATCTCAAACCGCATCAGCGCGCGCAATTTGGATTGGCGCGCACCTACCAGATCATTACCCTGTTCGCGCACGATACGCTGGAGCACAACATCGTGCTGGCGCTGCTGGGTCTTGCCAAAAAGCGCTGGCGCGTATTCCATCCGTTGGCGCGCGAGCGCGCGCTGTATGAGGAAGCGCGGCGGGTGCTCGGGCGCGTGGGGTTAGCACATCTGGCGCAGCGCCGCATCGACGAAGTATCGTACGGCGAAAAGCGTCGCGTGGAAATCGCCATGGCGTTGGCGCAACAGCCCAAGCTGCTACTGCTCGACGAGCCGTTGGCGGGGCTGTCGCGCGAGGAGCGCAGCAGCGTCACGCAGTTGATCGCAGATATCCCAAGCGAAGTCACGGTGGTGATGATCGAGCACGACATGGACAGCGCGCTGGAATTCGCCGAGCGCATTACGTTATTGCATTACGGCAGTGTGATTGTCGAAGGTACGCGCGCCGAAGTGGTGGCCGATCCGAAGACACGCGAGGTGTACCTTGGCGATTGATGCGCAGACCGCCGCACTATCGCTCACCGGCGTCGATGCCTATTACGGCGACAGCCACGTGCTGCATCAGGTCACCTTCGCGCTCGGCGAAAAGCGCGTGCTGGCGCTGCTGGGCCGCAACGGCGCCGGCAAAACCACCAGCATGCACACGGTGATTGGTTTTCTATCGCCGCGCGCCGGTGATGTCCACTTGTTCGGCGAAGCCATCGGCGGTCTGGCGCCGGAGACCATCGCCCGCAAAGGCATCGGCCTGGTGCCGCAGGGGCGGCGCGTGTTTCCGACGCTCACGGTGCGCGAGAACCTGGTGGTGGCGCGCCAGCCGGGTAGAGGTAAGAGAGGTACGAGAGGCGCGGCAAATCCGTGGTCATTGGAACGCGTGTTTGAATTATTTCCGCGTTTGAGCGAACGTACCGAGCTGGCGGCAGGTTCGCTCTCCGGTGGCGAGCAGCAAATGCTCGCCATCGCACGTGCGCTGATGGGCAACCCGCGCGTGCTGTTGCTGGATGAACCGTCCGAGGGTCTCGCGCCGCTGATCGTCGCCGAAGTCGGGCGCACCATTGCACAGTTGAAGGCCGAAGGGCAATCCATCGTGCTGGTCGAGCAAAACATCAAGCTCGCGCTCGATCTCGCCGACGACGTGGTGATACTCAATACCGGCAACGTGGTGTTCAGCGGCGGCGTGGATGAGGTGCGTGGGAACGAGGCATTGATTACCCAGCACTTGGGCGTGTTTTAGGTTCCTTCGTTCGTAGTAGCCGGCGTGTGATTGGGGAGGCATTAGTCAGTCCAGGCCCCGCCATGCTTACAGTAATTCTTTAAAATCATTTTCGTAAGCAACGCTACGCTGCGCCGACTTATCGCTACGGATCATGTGGACATTGAAGTGAACGATTTCCGCATGGCCTGAAACCGCGGTCCGCCCGTTAAACGGCGAGCCACCAGTAACAAAATGATAGTGCGCAAGACGCGCAATTTACCAAGTTAAAGGAGATCACAATGAACAAGCAATTGAAAGCGTTAACTACCGTGGGCGTCATGGCTATGGCACTCGTCGCGTCGGCCCCATCCCATGCGGAAACCTTTGTCGGTACTTTTTGGACGCAAAGCCTGGCGACCGAGATGGATCGGAACAAGGACGGCATGGTGAGCCGCCAAGAGTATATGGACTACCTGGGCGCTCAGTACGACAAGATGGATGCGAAGAAAAAGGGCATGTTGAACAAGCAGGAATTCACCGACAAGAAAATGATGGAGTTTACGTTTCCGAACGTGAGAGCTGA
>JAYUAH010000032.1:0-6319 GCA_043741415.1 Betaproteobacteria bacterium | reverse complement strand
GCTGCTGCGGCGCCGGATTCAGCTTGACCACCCTCTGCCTTCGCGGTGGTATCTGTTTGTTTTGATTCGGCTTTTTTACGCGCTTCCGCGGTGTTGCTGCCGCCACTGCGAAAATCCGTGGCGTACCATCCGCTGCCCTTCAACTGAAAACCGGCTGCGGTGACCATTTTGCTGAGCGTCGGTTTTTTGCACTCGGGACAATCGGTCAGGCGCGCGTCGCTCATGCGCTGAAGGAATTCTTTCTGAAACCCGCAACTATCGCAGCGATACTCGTAAATCGGCATGGGGGAACTCTGAATTAAACTCGAAAAATGTCTATGTAAAACCAAAAAAACGATTATACACCAAGTGCTTAGCGCGAATCGTGCGGCAACGTCGACCGTGCTGCTGTGCCGGCAAGCCGCGCAAAAAACCCGAACCGCAGACGCTCACGCATAATAGCGCCTGCGGGCCACGCAGCATCCATGAATAAAATCCTGAATTCAAGCGCTTAGCCTCATGCATGATCGAATACTGATCCTGAATTCGGGCTCGTCGAGCATCAAATTCGCGCTGTTTGACGCGGCAGCGCCGGCGCTGGCCCTGCTGCAGGGCATCGTCTCCGGGCTGGGCGCAACGCCAGCCTTCAGCGCCCATGACAACGCCGGACGCGTGTTGGCCGGGCAATTGCTGGCGACAGCGCTCGACCACAGCGCCGCGCTGCAATGGCTGTTTGCGTGGCTGACCGGCCACCAGGACGGCACGCTCATCGGCGCCGGGCATCGCGTGGTGCATGGCGGTGAACATTTTGCCGAGCCCGCGCTGATCGATGCAAACGTCATCTCTGCCCTCGAACAACTGGTGCCGCTCGCCCCGCTGCATCAGCCGCACAATGTTGCCGCCATCCGCGCGCTGAAAACCCTGCAACCCGAGCTGCCGCAAGTGGCGTGCTTTGACACCGCGTTTCACCGCACGCAGGACGTGCTCGCACAACGCATCGCACTGCCGCGCGCGATCACCGCCGGCGGCATCAAGCGTTACGGCTTTCACGGATTGTCGTACGAATACATCGCCGGCGTGTTGCCCCAGCACCTGGGGTCGCGCGCCGATGGCCGCGTGATCGTCGCGCATCTCGGCGCCGGCGCCAGCCTCTGCGCGCTGCGCCATCGCAAAAGTGTCGCCACCACCATGGGCTTCTCCACACTCGACGGCCTGATGATGGGCACGCGCGGCGGCGCCATCGACCCCGGTGTTTTGCTGTACCTGATGCGCGAAAAAAATCTGTCCGTGGATCAACTCGAAGACCTGCTCTATCGCCAATCCGGGTTGCTGGGTGTTTCCGGCTTGAGCAGCGATGTGCGCGAACTGCTGGCGAGTACCACGCGCGAAGCCCAAGAGGCACTCGACCTGTTTTGCTATCGCGCCGTGCGTGAAATCGGTTCGCTCGCGGCTGCACTCGGGGGACTCGACGCACTGGTATTCACAGCCGGCATCGGCGAACACGCCCACGCGCTACGCGCGCGAATTTGCGCACCGCTGGGCTGGCTCGGCATTGAGCTGGATGAAACCGCTAACCGCGCGCACGCCAACGTGATCAGCCGCGCCGGCAGCCGCAGCACGGTATGCGTGATTCCGACGAACGAAGAAGCGGTGATCGCAAAACACACGGCACGATTACTGGCCGCGGCATAACGTCGAGCGGACAGCCTCGGTATTGCGCCGACGTCCATCACGATAAAATTTATAAGTACTTGTTTTTAAACAATTATTTTAATAACTCGCCACGACTTTCCGACAAAAAAACGGCGCCCTCAAGCGCCGTTTTTATTGCAGCCACACCCGCGCTAAAACGGAATATCGTCGTCCATCTCGTCAAAACCGCCGCCCTTCTTGGCGGTTGCGGGTGCGCGTTTTTCGCCTGCGGGCGCACCACCACCTGAGTTGCCGCCGGCGCTGGCTGCGGCCGGTTCACGCACCATGTTTTCAGAACCGCCGCGGCTACCCAGCAACTGCATGCGGTCGCCGACGATTTCAGTGGTGAAGCGATCCTGGCCTTCTTTGTCCTGCCACTTGCGCGTGCGGATGCGGCCTTCGATATAAACCGGCGACCCTTTTTTCAGATACTCACCGGCGATTTCCGCCTGACGACCGAAGAACGAGATGCGATGCCACTCGGTGTGTTCTTGCTTGGCACCGCTTTTGTCTTTGAACGTTTCGGTAGTGGCGATGCTGAAATTGGCAACGGCATCGCCGCTTGGCAAATAGCGCGTCTCCGGATCTTTTCCAAGGTTGCCGATGAGTATGACTTTGTTAACTGATGCCATGATGAACTCCTGAATAAATTATCGTGCCGGCTCGCCGACCGTGACGTTAGCGGCGGTGACGCCACTACTTTTCGCACGCGCTGGCGGCGCTTGCATGCCTAGCGCGAGTATAAGCCAGATTGCCAGCAGCAAGACACAGGGCGCGACCATACCGGCGACGCCCCAATGGCTGTATAAATAACCGCCCGCCGCAGCGCCGGCAGCGGCGCCAAAAAACTGCATGCTGCTGTAAACGCCGATAGCCGCACCTTTGAGTTGCTGCGGCGCCATGCGCGATACCAGCGACGGCAGTATCGCTTCGAGCACATTGAACGGCGCAAAAAATAGCAATAAAAACAGACTGATAGGCCACACCCCGCCGGTGAGCCAGGGCATCGCCACCTGCACCGCCAGCAACAACGCAACGCTGCTCACAAACCAGCGCTTAAGCCGGCTCGGCACATGGGCACTCATTACCGCCGGCAGCATGAGCACGAACGACATCAACATCACCGGCAGGTAAATCTGCCAATGCTGATTCAGCGGCAGGCCCGCGCTGCGCAGCGCAAACGGCACCACAATAAACAGCGCCATCAGCACCGCATGCAGCGTAAAAATGCCCCAGTTCAGGCGCATCAACTGTGGGTCGCAGAGCACCAGCTTCACGTCCGCCAGCAAGGTAGCGGTACGTTGCGACGGCTGGTCGATCACCGGCGGCACCACGCGCCATACGACCCCCATCGCACCGATGGCCAACACGCCGGTTAGCGCAAATATGCCCGGCACGCCGATCAACTGATTGAGCCACGGGGCGGCCACCAGCGACAACGCAAACATCAGGCCGATGGTGGAGCCGATCATGGCCATGGATTTGGTGCGATGCTCTTCGCGCGTCAAGTCGGAGGCCATCGCCATCACCGCTGCCGAGATGGCGCCGGCGCCTTGCAAGGCGCGGCCCGCGATTACCGCGTAAATATTCGGCGCGGCGGCGGCCACAAAACTTCCCACCGCGAACAGGGCGAGCCCGAGGTAAATTACACGCTTGCGGCCGATGCGATCCGACCACCAGCCGAACGGAATTTGCAGCAGCGCCTGGGTGAAGCCATAGGCGCCGATGGCGATGCCGACCAACGTGAGATTGGCGCCGCCGGGGAGCGTTTCAGCGTAAATCGCGAATACCGGCAGGATCACGAACAGGCCGAACAAACGCAGCCCGTATACGCTGGCGAGCGCCACACTTGCCCGCAGTTCTAGCGCGCTCATACGATGGGTGGATGACATAGGAAAAACAGCGTGGGCATTAAAGCGAAAGGCGGGTATATTAGCAGGTTTACATTCTTAAACAGGTTGCTTGTGGCCCTATTGAGTAACACTAGCAGTAATCCCGGCTCCAACGTCATCCAACTGCCAAGTGCTACAGCGGCGGCAGGCGCTGGAACTACGGGTGCAAGCGCTGGCACCGACGCGCGCGCCAACGTTGTAAAAACCGGCGAGTACATCCGCGTGCGCGGCGCACGCACGCACAACCTGAAGAATATCAATCTCGATCTGCCGCGCAACAAACTGGTGGTGATCACGGGCTTGTCGGGCTCGGGTAAATCGTCGCTGGCGTTCGACACGCTCTACGCCGAGGGCCAGCGCCGCTATGTCGAATCGCTGTCGGCGTACGCGCGGCAATTTTTGCAGATCATGGAAAAGCCCGATGTCGATTTGATCGATGGGCTGTCGCCGGCGATTTCGATTGAGCAAAAAGCCACCAGTCACAATCCACGCTCCACCGTCGGCACCATTACCGAAATTCACGACTACCTGCGCTTGCTGTTTGCGCGCGTGGGCGACCCGCATTGCCCCGATCACGGCAAACGGCTCGAAGCGCAAAGTGTGGCGCAGATGGTCGACCATGTACTTGCGTTGCCCGCAGAAACCGCGCTGATGATCGTGGCGCCGCTGGTCACCGGACGCAAAGGCGAGCAAACGGATTTGTTCGACGAGCTGCGCGCGCAGGGTTTTGTGCGATTGCGCATCGACGGCAAGGTGTATGAAATTGACAACCTGCCCAAGCTGAAAAAGAATTTCAAACACACGATTGATGTCATCGTCGACCGGCTCAAGGTGCGCGAAGACGTCAAGCAGCGCCTCGCCGAATCATTCGAAACCGCACTGCGCCATTCCGAAGGCCGTGCGCTTGCCGTTGAAATGGAAAGTGGTAAAGAACATTTGTTCTCGGCGAAATTTGCGTGTCCGGTGTGCAGCTATTCGTTGCCGGAACTCGAGCCGCGCTTGTTTTCGTTCAACAACCCGATGGGCGCCTGCCCGCGCTGCGACGGCATCGGCAACGTGAGTTTTTTCGATCCCAAGCGGGTGGTAGCGTTTCCCGATTTATCGCTGGCCTCCGGCGCAATCAAGGGCTGGGACCGGCGCAATCAATTCTATTACGACATGCTGCAAAGCCTGGCGCAGCACTACGGCTTTAATCTGGAAGCACCGTACAACGAACTCACCGATGAAGTGCGCAACACGGTACTGCATGGTTCGGGCACGGAAAAAATCAGCTTCAATTACATGGGTGAACGCGGCAAAGTTACCGTGCGCGAACACGCGTTCGAAGGCGTGCTGCCCAATCTGGAGCGCCGTTACCGCGAAACCGATTCGGTGCTGGTGAAAGAAGAACTCACCAAGTATTTAAACACGCAGGCGTGCCCCGAATGCCTCGGCACGCGTCTGCGGCGTGAGGCGCGCCACGTCACCGTGGCCGATAAAAATATACATGAAATCAGTAACTTAGCGTTAGATCAGGCGGTCAAATTTTTTGCCACGATGGATATCCTCGGCGCCAAGCGCGCGATTGCCGACAAGATCGTGCACGAGATCGGCAACCGTTTGAAATTTCTGGTGGATGTGGGCCTCGACTATCTGTCGCTCGACCGCGCAGCCGATACACTCTCCGGCGGCGAAGCGCAACGTATCCGTCTCGCCTCGCAAATCGGGTCGGGCCTGACCGGTGTGATGTACGTGCTGGATGAGCCGTCGATCGGCCTGCATCAGCGCGACAACGCGCGACTGATTGAAACCTTGAAGCACCTGCGCGACATCGGCAACTCGGTGATTGTGGTCGAGCACGATCATGACGCCATCATGCAAGCCGATTACGTGATCGACATGGGGTTGGGCGCGGGCGTGCATGGCGGACGCGTCGTCGCCGAAGGTACCGCCGCGGAAGTCTGTGCGCACGCCGAGTCGCTTACCGGTCAATATTTGTCGGGGCGGCGGCGCATTGACGTGCCGGCGTTGCGCCACCCGATGAATGAAAAACGCCGGCTGGTGATTCAGGGCGCGACGGGTAACAATCTCAAGCAAGTGACCGTCGGCATTCCGGTCGGACTGTTCGTGTGCATTACCGGCGTATCGGGCTCCGGCAAATCCACGCTGATTAACGACACGCTCTACACCGCCGCTGCGCAGCATCTCTACGGCAGTGCTGCTGAACCCGCGCCGCACGAAAGCATTGCGGGACTGGAGTTTTTCGACAAAGTGGTGAATGTCGATCAAAGCCCCATCGGCCGCACGCCGCGCTCCAACCCCGCGACGTATACGGGCCTCTTTACACCGATCCGCGATTTGTTCGCCGGTGTGCCTGCTGCGCGTGAGCGCGGCTACGGCGCCGGACGCTTCTCGTTCAACGTCAAGGGCGGACGCTGCGAATCGTGCCAAGGCGACGGCATGCTCAAGGTGGAAATGCATTTTCTGCCCGACGTGTACGTGCCGTGCGACGTGTGCCACGGCAAACGCTACAACCGCGAGACACTGCAAATACTCTACAAAGGCAAGAACATCACCGAAGTGCTGGGCATGACGGTCGAACAGGCGACGGAGTTTTTTAGTGCCGTGCCGGCCATCTCGCGCAAATTGCAAACCCTGCTCGACGTGGGCTTGGGCTACATCAAGCTCGGTCAGAGCGCGATTACACTGTCGGGTGGCGAAGCGCAGCGCGTCAAACTCGCGCTGGAACTCTCGAAGCGCGACACCGGGCGCACGCT
>JAYUAH010000031.1:0-6321 GCA_043741415.1 Betaproteobacteria bacterium | reverse complement strand
ACGGGCCTTTCAGTGTGAAGCGACCGCTGAACCCATTCAAATGGAGCGCGTCGGTGGCGGTGCCTTTGAAGGCGAAGGTAGCGCGGCCGATGGTCGCGTTCATTGTGAGGGGAACAGGCACACCGAGTGCGTCATCGGCGGACCAGGGCAGCACGCCGGAGGAAGTGATCGCTATCTTCAGCGGCAGCTCGCGGTAATGGCCCTTGGCGTCCATCTGAAGAATGTTGTCGGGCTGGTCCATCTTGGGCGGGCTGCCCGCAGCTGGGCGTGGCACTACTTCTGAGGTGGCGTTGGCGAGGGAAAGCCTGACGACGACGTCGATGGCTTGCGGCGCATCTTTGTAGCGCAGCGTGCCGTCAGCGACTTGCAAGCGGCCGAAGCTGGGGGGCGGTGAGGAGGGCTGATCCGATCCAAATTGCCAGGAGGCGCGGCCATCGGCCTGCCGCTCCAGATTGGCATCCAGCGTTGAGGCCTGTAAGTGCTTGATGCGCAGCGACTGCCCGCGCTTTGCGCGCCACAAATCAACATAGCGCAAATCCAACTCGACATCGCGCGCCAGCAGCAGATGCGGTGCGGAGCTCCACGCGGGCGCAGCAATTTCAATTCGCGGCACGCTGAGTTTGAAGCCGCCGATAAAGCGAACGCCGAACGCTTTTGCGGGGGTCGATGTCGTGCCAGCATCAGCCGCAAAATTCACGCGCCGATCAAACTTGTTCGATAGTAGTCGCTCCAGCGGTGCGGCCAGGAACGGCCAGCCGAAAAATTCGCCAACGACGACGACGGTAACGATTGCCAACAGCACCACCCCCAATGCAAGCCACCCACGCCGTCGCGGATGCAACGATATGGCTACAGCGGGATCCGCTATGGGGACGGCTTCAGCGACGCGATCAGCGGTTGTCTTGGTCACTCGCGACGATCTGGTCACCAGATGCGGCGGCGGCATGCGCAAACATGTGCGTCATCCCGCCTTGTGACTGGTTCCATCGCGCGGCAGAATCGGGTACAAACTTCAGCAGTGCGAGGTTTTCGGAATCGGGTGCGGTTGTCGATGCGGGCTTCGCGAACGACGCCCACAAGCGCGCGATGCGCGCGCGGTCGGTGTCGATTTCGCTACGTCCCGACAACGACACGCGGATACCCCGCGAGGCATCCGTAAAACTCACGTTCGCGACGCGTGTGTGGTCAACCGCACGGGCGCGCAAGTCAGTAAAGAACCACAAACCGCCGTTGCCATCCATTTCCAACGGTGCCATTGGCCGGGTCAGGAAAGCACCATCGGCATCGACATTAGTGAGCATGACCACGGACGCGGTCGCGATTGACTTGCGAAGTTGATGCAGATCAGTACTTGCGTGGGCCTCGATCATCATGCGTAACTCCTTTGTCAGGGAGAGTCGCATCGACGCCGACACGTACCATCGCAAAAAAATAACCCCGGATTGCAATGTTGCCCCAAGCGGCAGCGTGCGACTGTCTGATAACGCACATAACGGCGGATTATTCTATTGATCACGCAATTAAATATGTTCACTCCTGCGCCCACCGTTACCCTCTCCCGGCCTTCGATCGCCGCCAGCATGCTTGAAGCTGGTGGCGAACGGGATTCCATTTCTCCGCAGTCGGAATTATTACTTCTGTTTCTGATGTGATTGGTGCCGCGACATTAACGCAGTTCTGCTGTCATCGGCCTGCAAGGCGCGCCAGCGCTTGAGTTTAGCCAGTTTATTGCCAAACTCAACGCGAGGTCACCGTTGTCGCTTCGGATAACAGGTGAACCTCAGGGACGCTCCGCTCGGCAAGCGAGCGCAGTTCGCCCAACGTGTGCTGGAGTAATGTAACCGTTGCGCCGGTCAACGCGACGTTGCCGGTCTTGATCGCCGCAAAGGATTGGATGGCGATATCGGCCAGTCGGCGGTGCTCAACCGTAAAACTGTTCAAGCGATTATGCAAGGTAGCCGCCTGACTGTGAATGAGTGTCTGGCGGGCACTGCCAAACGATGCGACCGCGTCGGCGATGGCGTTGTCGAGACAACGGTTGAGCGTGCGAAATTCATCGACGGAAATCTCGGCCCTGCGTTCCACCGCCAGCTCGGTGATGGCCTGACAGACATCGCCATAGTCGTGAACGACCTGGTCGATGGTGTAGCCAAAGCGCATCAATTCGGCCCCATGAAACGCGGCGGCGCGACCAATCTCTGTCGGCGCAGGTGCCGCTTGTGTGAAGGCAACCTCGCGTTCATCGGTCAGTTCTTCACGGCGAAGGGTGTCGGCAAGCTGCTGTAGCAACACCGGTGCGCCGCTATCAACGGCGGAAGGCGTCTCCGAGGGCTGAAACCTTCTCGTGACCTTTGCGCGGCAACGGCGGATCAATTCGTGGCGATTGGCAGTAAGGAAATCGTGGAGCATACATGGAACATACCCAGACACGGACACCTCGTCTGTACGTTAGCGCACACAACTTGGCGGCTAAGAAGCAAACGCGTATCCGGGTTTGTCCGCCTTGGCCCGGTACATCGCGGCATCGGCGCTTTTGACGAGCGCCTCCGCCGTGTCACCGTCTTTGGGAAACATCGCGATGCCGATGCTTGCCGTTACGGACAAGCTAATCGTTTTGTCGCCGGCGCTGACTTCGCAGGGCAACCCGATCACCTTGATCGTTTTTTGCGCAATCGCGCTGACCGCCTGTACGTTGCCGGCTTCGACCAACAGATACAAAAATTCGTCGCCGCCATATCGACAGACGGTGTCGTCCGCCCGGCTGCTTTGCTTCAAGCGCTGGGCGATCAATTGCAGGACACGGTCGCCTGCGTCGTGTCCGTGGGTGTCGTTGATTTGCTTGAACGCATCGAGGTCCATGAACATCAACGCGATGTTCCAGCCGTGGCGCTCTGCCTGCGCCATCCCGTGTTTGAGGCGATCCTTGAACAGCACACGGTTCGGCAGGCCAGTCAATGGATCGTGGAAAGCGGCGTAGCGAGCCGCCTCGCCCTGCTCGGTGACGGCCGCAAATTGATGATCGAGCATGATGCGGTCGCGAACTTCGCCTTCGAGCGCGCGATTCACGACCGATAACTTATCCCGAACTTCCTGAACTTTGGTTTCTATAGCCTCACTCTTCTCGATCGCTCTTTCGACCGCCGGTGGTGGATCCTTTCCCGCCAGTTCATCCTTCAGCACGGCGTTGACCGACGAAAGCTCTTCGGCTGCGTCCGCGACGAGACCCTCGGCGTGCTCATTTTGTGCGAGCACTTTGGAGAGTGGAATAGTGCCTTTACTGCCCTTTGGCAATGCGCTGGCTGGGTTGGCGGACATGTCAGGCCAACAGTTCGGCGTAGGCGCGCCGGTCCGCCGCATAACACCCGCACGCCGTTGCTTCGAGCCCGTTGCGATCGAGCACGGTGAGCTCACCACGCCGGTATTCGATCAATCCCCGGCGTTGCAACACGCTGGCAGCAGCGGTGATGCCGACGCGACGCACGCCGAGCATGTAAGCGAGGAACTGCTGGGTCACCTGAAATTTGTTGCTGTGTGCCCGATCTTGGGTCATCAACAGCCAGCGCGCAAGGCGTGGGCTGATTTCGTGAAAGCGTAGACAGGCGGCGGATTCAGCCAATTGCGCCATCAGCACATAAACATAACGGCTCATGATGCCCTGGAGCGCGGTACTGTGTTTAAGCTCCCGCTTGAACGCGGCGGTGCTGAGTCGCCATGCCGCACCATCGCCCTGCACCAAGGGATGTAGGAGCGTGTTCACGATGCCCAACGACAATTGCGCACCGACCATGCCTTCGCGGCCAACCATGCCAACTTCCAGCGCGGGTTCGCCGTCGATCAACGTCAGAAGCGATATAAAACCATTGACCGGAAAGTACACATAGCGGGTTGGCTCGCCGGGCTTACAGAGCACGGTGCCCAGCACCAGCTCCACCCGTTCACAGGCGGCGAGAAAATGTTGCCGATCTTTGCGCGGCAATAGTTCGATCAGGTGATTCTCAGGGGTGGCCAACGCTGCGCTCCGGTAGTATTCAGCTCCCGCCGAATGGCGGGAACGGTAACGCTAGCCGAAATTTCAGGCTATTTCGTAACGCCCCCAGTACCGAGTCTGCACGTACCGGCATACTGCCACCGTCTGCTAACGCACATAACAGAGAATAAACTTGCACGCGGACGGTGAACCAGCGGGCAGCTAGGCGGCCAGCTGCAACGGCGTGAACCGCCCGAATTTATTCTTGCCGACGGCGTAACACTCACAGGTACGTTGTTCGAGACGCTTGCGGTCAAGCACATCGATGTGACCACGGCTGTAACGGATCACGCCGGCTTGTTGCAGCTTGAGCGCCGCCGCAGTGACACCTTCACGGCGCACGCCGAGAAGTCTTCCCAATAGTTCGTGCGTCATCACCAATTCATCTGAAGACAAGTGATCAAGGCCGACCAGCAAACGGCGGCAAAGCTGCTGATCGATTGAATGGTAGCGATTGCATACTGCCGTCTGTGCCACCTGCGCCATCATGGAATGGGTATAGCCTAACAACATGCTCAGCACCGCGCTGGAGCGACCGACTTCATCTTTCAACACTTGCGCCGACAGCCGATAACCCTGTCCGGCGTTTTGCACGACCGCCTGGCTGGGCATAGCTTCACCGCCCATGAACAACGATATTCCCACCAGTCCGTCGTTGCCGACCACGGCGATTTCGGACGATGCACCTTCGCGCGTGGTGTAGAGCAATGAAACAATGGCGGTCGTCGGGAAGTAAAGATAACCAGGGCTTTTCCCTGCCGCACAAATTACTTGATCGACAACCAGCTCGAGCGGTTCCAACTGTTGCCGCCAGCGCGCCCACTCTTCATCCGGAAGGGCGGCGAGCAACTGGTTTTGTCGCGGGTCGGTGTAGTGAGGGCAGCTCGGTTTCATAGGACTCTCGCACGGTTCTTTGAGTCCCTATCATCCGGACATACCGGCATCGAACGTATCGGCGGCAGGCGCTTGCTACTGTAGGCTCGCGCCTACAACACGGCACCAATGCGGGTGATACCGGTGGCTACTGCGCCAACGTCACTGGTAGCAGACGGTCGTACTCGCGCTTGACCACCGCATAGCACTCACAGGTACGCTGTTCGAGGCGCGGACGGTCCAGCACCGTGATGTGGCCGCGCTGATAACGAATCAGCCCGGCTTGCTGGAGCTTGAGCGCGCCCTCGGTGACACCTTCGCGGCGCACGCCGAGCATATTGGCGATGAGTTCCTGCGTCATCACCAGATCTGCGCCGTCGAGCCGGTCCAGACTCAGTAGCAACCAGCGGCAGAGTTGCTGGTCGAGCGAGTGGTGGCGGTTGCACACCGCCGTTTGCGTCATCTGCGTGATCAGCGCCTGGGTGTAGCGCAGCAACAGGTGCAGCACCGGGCCAGCGCGGTTGAATTCGTCTTTCATCGCGTGCGCTTTCAAACGGTATCCTTGGCCAGCACTTTGCACCAGCGCGCGGCTCGGCGTGGATTCGCCGCCCATGAACAGCGAAATGCCGACCAGCCCCTCATTGCCGACGATGGCGATTTCGGCAGACGCACCGTTTTCCATCACGTAGAGCAGAGAGACAATGGAATTGATCGGGAAGTAGACGTGGCTTAACGTCGCACCAGACTCGTAGAGCACCTTGCCTAGCGGCATGTCGACCAATTCAAGCAGCGGTTGCCATCGCGCCCATTCGGGGGCCGGCAATGCGGCCAACAGCTGGTTCATTCTTGGATCAGGCGGTGTGGTCATGACTGACTCCTCACATCCGGGCGACCGGACTACCTTGGCGGTCGATTTCAACTGGCCTTTGCCGAATTATAATCGATCACAACGCTCGCTGTGTTCGCTTGCGCACAGACCGGTCTGCAGGCGACTTGTACCGTCAGGCTTCGCACCTTGCTTTCATTTTGATTAGGAATTCTGATGGACCATCATTCCAAAAAAAGTAGCCCGTGAAATACAAAGACTATTACGCGATTCTCGGTGTCGAGCGCAGCGCCAGCGAAGCCGACATCAAGAAAGCGTATCGAAAACTCGCGCGCAAATACCACCCCGACGTATCGAAGGATCCGGCGGGTGAGGAGAAATTCAAGGACTTGTCCGAGGCGTATCAGACACTCAAAGACACCGTAAAGCGCGCCGCTTATGATCGACTCGGTCAGCACCGGCCCGGCGAAGATTTCCAGCCGTCGCGCGATTGGGGGCAGGAGTTCAACACCCAGTTCAACGATGGCGCGGCATCGTTTGAAGGCGTGGATTTGTCAGACCTCTTTGCCAGCTTTGCGCGCCAGCGTGGCGGCGG